>JADJEI010000014.1 GCA_016709155.1 Ignavibacteriales bacterium
TAATCGGCACTTAGTAAGTAAAATTTTATCTCGAGGAATAAAAGCCTTTCTAATTTCTTTGCAAATTCAGAACGTATTGGAATGTTTTTGGAAATTCAGGTCAAGGCCTTGAAAACCTTCCTGTTGAGGCGACTGTCTGATTGTAACTTGTATGTATTCTACCGGTTTTAAGTTTGATAAGATTAGGGAAGTGAATCGCGTAGGTTGATTTTAATTTTGAAGAGCTTGCCTGTAGTTCAGAAGTACATCAATAATTTCATGTTCACCGCGAGAAGAAATTCTAAAAGAACGAGCATCAGTTGAAAAGCCTGTTTTAGTTTTCTTCCTTTTGCCAATTGAAGTTTGTTGAATAAAATTTCCTATAATTGTTTCGGAGAATTGATGTTGAATTTACCTTAACAACGAAATATTTCGGCTGAGTAATTATCCATTAATATTGATAGTCTTTACTTAATTCATTCAGAACTTTTTCATCTACTTTGATTCCATTGAATTCCATTTCTTCGAGGACAGGACAAGAGAGAACTCAACAAGTAGCTGCAACTTTTATCAGGTTTCTTTTTCAAGTTCCTTCTTTGAAATATCGAATAGTCGGAATATTACATCAGCATCTTCAGCAGAATACTCTCAAGTTTTTCAACTTCTTCCTCAAATATTTTTGCTGGATCTTTTTTCACACCGATTAAATCGCTAAGAGGAATGGGTTGATAGTAGAGATATTTTTGAGCAAGTTCATCCATTCCATGTTTTTGATCAGGATCAATTATATGCTAACTTGCGAGCATTGTGTCGAAGTAAAAATTGTGAACTTCAATTCCGATGCTTCGCATTACAGAAATATCATATTTACCATTCAACAAACTTTTTTTATGTGTAGATTACAAAGGGTTTAAGAATTTTTACAAAATCTTTTATTGAAAGTCGTTCATCATTTATGGGATTGAATAAATCACTTCCACCTTCGAAAGGATTGACAGCGATAAAATATCCTTCACCGGGTCTGGTGCGAAGAAGCTCACCGGATTTTAATTGAAATGGATCTAATCAAATCCCCGTCTCAGTATCGAAAACAAAAAGTTCAGTTGAGTTTGAATTCAAAAAAAATTTTTGCTTCATTGATTGAAGTGATGAGTTGATATTTGGTTTTGTCACGATTGATTGTTTTAAGATCAGGCGAGATAGTTTCAATCGGTTTTATCATTTTCTTTTGAAGCATCAAAAGTTTAAGTAACCTGTTGTAAAGATTTTAAATCTCGAGATCCAAAAAAAAAAAAAAAAAAAAAAAAAAAAAAAAAAAAAAAAAAAAAAAAAAAAAAAAAATAAAAAAAAAAAAAAAAAAAAAACGAAATTTCACAAAAAGCTTGTCGAAGTCAGGGGTTTTCAAATTTAGCTTTCAAAATCAATTTCAATAAGGAACCTGACAATGAATCGTTGCAAGGTCTTTTGAAAGGAAGGCATTTTCTTTTCCTTCGATAAGTTTTTTTAATGGCAGGCTTTCAATTTCTTCAATGTGCTGATAAATGTTTTCAATCGTACCAATCCTTGAATGAGGGGAGGTGAGATTTTTCACCGATACCTTTACTCCGGAATATCATCGGATGTGTCGCCAATAAGTGCGAGGTAATCTATCGCAAGTGCCGGTTCAGGAAACCATACAAGTCTATTACTTTGTTTATCAAGAATAATATTTTCTTCGGAAGACTTCCGCAGTTTGACAATTTAACTTTGTCGGTTACAAGCTGCACATAATCTTTATCGGGAGTTACTGCAAAAGATTCTAAACCATGTTCTTCGGCTTTGAGAACTGCTGTGCCGACAATATCATCTGCTTCGTAACGGGTGAGTATGTAAAGCGGAATATCTGAGTGGCTTCGATGATTGATTTGATCCTTCCCAATTGCGGAATTAAGTCATCGGGCATTACCTGCCGGGACGATTTATAGTTTTCATATTTCTCGCGTGCCGAAAAGTTTTTTTTTTTTGAATCGAATGCTAACGAAATGTAGTCGGGCTTAAAATTTTAAGTACTTTTAATATTTGGTGATGAATCCGAACGCAGGTGAAGTTGGTTCACCTTTTGAAGAAAGCATCTGGATCACGAATGAACGCAAAGTAAGCTTTGTAAGCAAGCGCCATCGCATCTATTATTACAAACTTTTAGACATTGGTGAGTCCTGATTATTTATAAATAAAATATTGAAAATAATTCTTCAGCTTTAAGTTTGAACCTGAACCTGAACTTAATCTGATTTCTTTCTGAGTAAAAAATAAAACGGAACACCTGAAAAATTAATATTAATCCCACTGAGCGTTCTCTGTATCTGAGATTAGACTATTTAGAAGAAAGACAAAAGCGAAGAAATTTAAATAGAAAAGTTGTGTGGGGATATCCCCAAACTTTGTACGGACGATTTGCATCCGGCATTTTTTACAAAGAACGATCGCACCGTAAGCGCCAAGCATATAAAACAACCATATTTGCAAAAATCACATAATCAGAAACAGTATCGAATGAACCGGAGAGCACTAACACAGCCGACCAGATTCCCTGCACGACAAGTGAAACGTGGGGGTGTATATTAAGATGAATGTCGCCGAGTCTTTTGAAAATAATTTTCCCTTGCCATAGCGAAAGGCACACGCGCTGAAGCCGTAAGCTTCCATTCAGTGCGCCGAATGTTGATATGATAACTGCAATTGAAATTATCGCACCTCGGCTGAACCAAAAGTTTTTCAATCGCACTAGCTGCAACGAGGGGGGGAATTACTCATTTCATCTATCGGAAGAATGTACAGGTAAGCTGCATTGATTAGAACGTAAGTGAACATCACAATCAAGGTTCCTGTTAGCAGCGCTTTGGGTACATTGATCTGAGGATTTTTTAATTTCACCTGAAATGAATGTAACATTGTTCCAACCGTCGTAAGCCCAGAACGCGCCAGAGAGTGCGAGTTCAATCATAATGAAAATGTTTTGTCCGTTGTTAGAGAGTTGAGAATCAGTAACAAGATTTGCAAGATTGCCCGAGCCAAATATGAGGAGCAGTAATGCAAGTGCAACGATAGAAATGATTTTAATATAAGTTACTACGGTTTGAACCACTCCACCAAACATCACTCCGATGTAATTTACAATTGTTAAAAATATTATGCTTAGAATTGCAACGAACTTTGGTCCTATATCATTGAAGGGAAAAATATTTCCGACGAAGGGCATATAAAGTGAAATATCTTTAGCCAATCCGGTGCCTGGGGGGATTGAATGAAGTAACCGACGTACTCACCAAAGACATAAGCAATTACTGCCTGACTGCCCGAATGGATAACGGCAATGACAGACCAGCCCTAAATAAATGAAAAAACTTTCCGTACATTTTTGGAAGTAAACATACTGCCCGCTGTAGATCTATCATCCCTGCGACTTCGGCGTTTGAGAGTGCGCCATAAAAGTTATTAACCCTGCGGCGACCCAAACGAGAAGCAGCAGTTCCGGCGAAAGAAGTTGACCAGCCATAGTTGCCGGCTTGCGGAAAATTCCCGAACCAATCATTGAACCGGCAACAACCATAATTGCGGCGGTGAGTGAGAGTGTTCGCTTCAAATTTGTATTTGGCATTATTCTTTTCTTTTTATTATGAAAAAAATTCTTGGGGGTTAAGATAATAGATTTATTTAAATAGTACGGAGGGTTTAATTGCTGCATTGTTTAATTGTTGAATTGCTGAATTGCTGAAAGTGTGCGATGTATATTTTATAATTTTTGAAGCAGAAGAAATTTTGATTAGAAGGAAGGCATTTTATGTCAGCCGGAAACCGATTTACATTCGTCGGAAGTCAATTTACTGTGATCGGATGCACATTTACATTCGTCGGGAGGAGACTTACTTTGATCTGATGGGAATTTACATTTATTAAATGGGAATTTATTATCAACAGATGGCACTTTACTTTTGGAATTTACATTTACCGGAAGGAATTTTATCGTCGGAAGGTGTATTACATTGGTCGGAAATGGATTTACAGAGGGAAAAGTTTGATTTTAGTATGTTTTAAGGATTTTTGGGGGTGAAGGAGAGAAGGTTACACAGAGTTACGCGGAGAAGACACGGAGTTTATGGGAGAAGGGAACTCACCCCGACCCTATTCCCCAACAGGGATCTTCGACTTGGGAAGAGAGGGAGAAGGAGAATTTTGGGACGCTCTTACGGAGCTTTTCGGATTGGGCTGTTTTTGTTTTCGGGGGCGAAGTGGTTGCACGAAAAATAGGGGCGGACAATGATAGTGAAAGAATAATCAAAAAGATTCGATGATCTACTATAAAATAAATAAAGTAGGGTGATTTATAATATATCGCAACTTTATAGTTGACAATGATCTAATTGTTGCTTAGGTTTGTATGTGGATAAAGAAGATGTAATAAAATTCTTAAACGACTTTAAAGCTAAGCGGAGTGTTTTCGGGATTATTTACCGGGATGATAGGGGAAAGAATCTGCAAGCTCTTGCTGATCTTGAAATTACCGCACTACAAAGAACAGAGTTTATAGAAAAATTAGAAGTTGAAAATTACTCATCCGGACCACACAAGAATACCTTATATCCAAAACGTCCCGATTACTGGGAATTTGGTTTGAAGATAAAAGATAAAGTTGTTTATATAAAAGTAGAAATGGGCTTACCTAATACTCAGGTAATTTGTATTTCATTTCATGCTGCAGAACATGATTTGAAATACCCATTTAAATAAAAAGGAGTTAAATATGAAATGTGCATTCTGCGGTGCGAATGCTGTAAAGAAGCTGGAGACTGCAAAATTAATTTTAGGAAAGAAGAATTTAAAATCCACAAACAAGTTTATGAGTGTGAAAATTGCAAGGGAGCGTTTTACAAGTGATGAATTGGATGAGGTAAATATTAAACAGGTTTATAACCAATACAGAGAGAAGTACCATATACCATTTCCGGAGCAGTTAGTGAAAGCAAGGGCAGGGTATGGTTTATCTGCCGCAAAGATGTCAGAGGTTTTGGGTTTCGGGACAAATATTTATCGCAATTATGAAAATGGCGAAATACCTAATCAAAGCAATGGTACTTTGTTAACTATTGCAATTGAGCCAATAGAATTTTTAAAGATAATTGAAAACAAAAAGGGCTTATTCTCTAAAGATCAATTTGAAAAGTAATCAAGCATATAAAACAGGTGATAAGAGCAGATGATGAAGGAAATTATTTTAAAAAGAATTTTATGGAATGATAAGGAGATACCAAATGAGCTGAGCGGTTATACTTTCCCTTCATTTGAAAAGTTTGCAAATATGGTTTTGTTTTTACTAGAAAAGAATAAAAACACTTTTAAAGTGAAAATGAACAAGCTACTTTTTTATTGTGACTTTTTGCATTTCAAAAGATATGGATATTCGATTACCGGTTATAAATACCAGGCAATACAGATGGGACCCGTACCTTTTCGTTATGATGCAATTTATGATATTCTAACGCAAGAAAATATTATTGATTTTGTTATAGAAGAAATTAATAATACACCAGTTGAGAAACCGTTGGCAATAAAAGGTTTTGACGAAAAGTTATTTAAAGAAAATGAGCTAAATGTTATGACTGAAGTTTATTCAAGGTTTAAAGATGTAAGTACTGATAAATTAATTGAGATAAGTCATAACGAAAAAGGGTGGGTGGAGGAGAATAAGAAAAAAGGAATGATAAGTTATCAGAAGTATGGTTACGAGTTAAGTATTAGTTAAAATAATGGAGTAATAACCATGTCAAAATCAACGAAGAATAGCGGGAAACCGTGGACGGGTGAACAGAAGAGTAATTTAAAAGCATTGGCTAAAATGAATACGCCAACGCGTGTGATTGGGTTAAAGCTTGGAAGAACAGAGGAAGCTATAAGATCGAAAGCGAGTGAATTAGATATTTCGCTGAAGCCTGTTAATCAATCACCTTATAATAGGAAGAAGTAAATATTTTGGTCTATTAAAAAAAGGTGCGAGAACACACTTAGGGCAATGGAAAGACGGTTGTAACCTTTAATTTTCCAAACCCCATTCTTCCAAAATTTCTTTGCCATTTTTCTGATGATGGCCCAATCGTGGAGTTTTTCTTTCGCGTTATTGATTAATTGGTCGCTTAAGCTTGAAATATAATTTTTATAGTTCTTTAATATTTGTTCAACTATTTTTTCTTCTGCAGGTATTTTAATTTGAAATGCTGTTTGTCTTGAAAGCAATTCTGCAAATTCTGCTTTCACTTCGCTATCAAGTTTAAATATTACTTCACCATTTTCTGTTTTCATCTGATATAAATTAAAGAAAGCATCAGTATGTAGTCTTTTTCCATTGGTTGAATGAAACTCAAATTTTAATTCATCATAGTTTATTTTGGTACAAAAATCATCAGGAAATTTTCTTACTCCATCAGGCAAGCAATCTTCTATCACATCTTGTTTAACTTTTTCATAAGCAAACTTTACCCCTTCTTTTTGTTTTTTCTTGCGCATTTTAGGCAATTCAAGACGTTCTTTTACAAGTTCACACAAGCCTTCATAGATTTTGGGAAGATAAATTTTTGCATCAAGCCCGAGAGCTTCTAAAATTTTTTGTGTCTAATTCGTTTCTGTCTTTTTGTTTTACTCTCACTAAATATTGGTAAGATTTTTCTAGAGAATATTTTTTTATCGAGCTTCTCAACTTCAACAAGTGATGGATTTACGGTTTCGCAAAGTTCTGCTTCGTAAGTCATATTATCTAATGCACCTTCACCTAAATTTATTCTACCGTTAATTTCAATAAACAGATACTGTAAAGTTGAATTCAAAACATATTTTGTTTTGGTTAATAGCTTTTTGTTAAATAATGTTAATTCATATAACCTATCAGCGGCTAAGTAATCATTATTAACTATTATTGGATATCTATCATTAAATGCTTTAGGCCAAAGTAAATTTGAAAATTCCTTGACTTCAATTGTCCACCAAAAAGACCTACCTTGAACAGAGGGAACATCAGACCAAAGTACATTTTCTTTTGTGCGCTGCTCTCCCCATTCAATATATTTAAGCGCGTACTTATCACCCATCTTTTAAGGATAGCTTTACTTTCATTGCAAAGAAATATTTTGTATTTAAGTTTTGAAGGATCAATTGTAATAGATTCAGATTCTCGGGGGCTCTTAATTATTTCACGAAGATATTTTTCTTCGATAAATCCTTCCCAACCTCTTGCATTACGGCACAACACACAACCTTTTGCTTTATCTTTGCCTTCAATGATCTCAAGATAAAAGAAATCATTGATACCGGTTTTAATTCCAAATCTTACTTCAGCAATCTGTTTAAGAGGAATAAGTTTATCTTTGCATTCAGTAAGCAGTTTAAAATAAATATCCGGGTGCGCGAAGATATTTGCCCCACTTAGCATGTTCGCCTTTGTCAAAAATTTCTTTTTCAAGAAATGATTGTTTGACTAATCTGATCCTCATCTCTTCTAAATCAAGTGAAGAGATATCTGCTGAAATATTTTCTGTTTTAGAATTGTCTTGAGCAGTTTCAACTAAGTCAACAAGCCTATCAATTGTCTGCCATCTTTTAACAGATTGTAATTTCAAATCCTGGTAAGGAATAAGCTCTGTAAATTTCTTTTTAAGTTTAACAAACTTTGTTATGTTTTTTTCACGTTCTTTTTATTGCTTTCTTTTTCAAGAATAGTAACAATAGTATTTACAGCGGCATCATCAAACCAGGGCTCAGCCCAAGAAGCAATTACAGCCTTTACTTTGAAATTATCTAAAAAGAATTCTTTGAGAACCGAACCATAAGAAACATCAAGCCAGGAATTTGAAGTGATAACTGCGAACTGTCCTTTTTCTGAAAGCAATGTAGCTGTGTGAATAAATATGTAAGTGTAAATATCTGCTTGCCCAGAAAGTTTTAGCTCAATAAATCCTTTTTCAACATAACGGTTTATTTCTTTGGTTAACTGTTCGGGTGTAAGTTTTTTTAGATGTTCTATGTTTGTTTGATTTACGTTATTAGTTTCAAAGAGTTTAGGATAAGTAAGAAAATAATCTTTTGCCAAAACTTTTGTTAGCTCAAGCTTATATCCTTTGACTTCTTTTTCTATGAGTTCTTGTCTGATGAAAGGGAAATTACCAACAATAGCATTGAACTCGGGCAGTTGAATTTTAATTTTCTTAAAGGCTTTATTTTCTGAAGGCGGCGGGAAATCGTATTCATCACCTTTATTCACTTTAAAAATATCTGTTCGTCTTACTCGTGGAAAATTTTCAAAGTTAGAAACATCCTGTCTGAATAAATTAATAGTTGCAAGTTCAGCAGGAAACTTTGCTATATCAAAACCCCAAATTCTATTAAGCAGTTCGTTATGATTAATCTTTTTCGAAAGATACTTAAGTCTGTCATAGATTCGAATTAGGAAAGTGCCTGAGCCGCAAGTAGTGTCCGCAAAAAAAGACTTTTCGCTATCGATAACAAAACCAAGGATAAAATCCACAAGATTTTCATTTGTAAAATATTGTCCGAGTGAATGGCGTTTGTCTGGTTCGATTATCTCTTCAAATAATTCTCCGATTACATCTTCAGGTAATTCTCCGAAATGATAGACTTTCATCTCGATAAAGAAGTCTTTAAGATTTTCGTAACAGGATTTTGGAATACCGAAATTTTCTATTTCGGATTCCTCAAAAACAGCCTGCCAATCTTTTTCCTGTGCTTTGGCAAAAGCAACTCTTAAATATTTTTCGAGATCGTGTATATCGTTTGCGTAGAGATCAGGTAAATCGTCAAAGTATCTTCTGACAGTTAGATAAAAAATTATCTTCGTTATAAGATTATAAACGCTTTGACGAGCACTTAGTCTGTAATAATCGATTGGCTCATTATATGCGATGCCCTGTTCTCTGCCGTAAGCAATTAAATTAGATCGTTTTGATTTATCTTTTGAAAGATCTGTATAATGATTTTCAAATTGAGGAACGAGTTTGTTAACAGTTTCCCTAATGTAATTGACAAAATAAACTTTATCCGGAATGAACTTTCTGAATTTACCAGTTTGATTGAGATTTATAATTTCATCGCAAATGCTGCTTATGTATTTCTTGATAAAAGACTGAACATCACCACGCAACCAATCATTTATATCCTTCATTACCGGTGTAGGTTCACTGGCATGGAAAACTAGATTATTGTCTTTTAGTTCATAAGCATTAAAGTTTTGAAAATCCCAGGTGAAACAATACTTAACACTGTAACTAAGGGCTTTCTTTCTAAGTGTTTCAAGATTTTCTTTGGCTGCGAATGGAGGTTTGATTTCAATGTATGAAAATGTTTGTCGTGATTCCCTATTTATCCATAAAACAATATCGCCGAAATAAGTGGTAGAATCATATTTTGCCGGTGCTTCATTGGTGGCTTTAAATGGAAATTTATTACGATTAATGTGATCATTAAACCATTCGGAAAGTTTGCTTGTTAGCTCACGTTCGTTAGTTTCGTTTTTCTTTTTGCCAATGAAATGCACTCCTGAGAATAATTCAGTGAAAGTTTTGTTGTGCAAAAATACAAAGCCCACAGTTAAATGTGAGCTTTATTGATTATTAATGCTCTTTATCTTTTGGTGGGTTTGGGTCCCTGGATGCAATTGTATCTTTGCTTCTAATTTTTCCATCAAGTCCTTTTGTGGTTAATTCACCACCTCCTTGATTTTTAAGCATCTGTCTGGCTGCATCTTCAGCGGCTTTTGTGTTGAATGCAAAGATGAAGCTTTGTCTGCGCTATTTTTTTTATTAGCCCAGTCTCCATCTTTTGTTTTGTACACAATACGATTGTTTTGTTTTGACATAGAGCCTCCTAAATATATTTGTAATGATTATTAACTCTCAAGAGCCAATCTTTCGATTGCTTCTTTCCATTCAAACATATAATCGATCATTTCTTTGATAGTCATTGAAAAGATTTCTTTCTTGTTAAATCCTTCGTTTATTCGTTTATCATAAAAATCATCAACAAAATCTAGATATTTTTTATAAATAAATGTGTAGCCAGGTGTATGCTTTAATCCATTTTCAGAAAAAAAGTCCCTTACTCCTTTAATAAGTTTTATCGGTTCGCCATTATGGGTCTTGATGTCTGAATTAGAGATGTCTGAAAGTGCAGCTTGAAAACGATATTGTTCTTCTTCCAAAATTAAACACTTTTTTTGTTTATGCTGAATTGGATTAAATATACGAGCACCAATATCTAACCCAAGCTCAAATGGCATATTTAGTCTAAAATATTCTCCTTTTTTTTTTGCTTTTATTCTTGAAAGATCATGAATACTATATTTACATGAACTAATCAAATCGCATATTTTACTAAATCTTGTTTCGCCGCTATCCGATCTTTCTAAAGTAATTCTGGGAACGTATCCTAAATAGATGAGAGTAAATAGTAATGTGTGGAGTAGTGGTTCATAAGATTTATCAAATGGACAATTAATGAATACATTTTTATTGTATGCATCCATTATTAATGTTCCCTCTCCTTCGGTGGCTGTGAATCAGGAAGCACACTAAAACTATCTTTTGACAAAATACGTCCATTTTGTGAGTGTATGACTAAATCATCACCTTCCTCTTTACTTAATTTCTTTGCAAATTGAATAGAGTCTTGTCGGTTTTCAAAAGATTTTATTGCCCTGCTAGATCCTGTTTTTTTAACTGACCATTTTCCATCAACATCACGATAAACATGATAAGTTGCTGGTACACGTATTGAATCTTTACTATGTGTTTTACCATCAAACCCTTTTGTAGTAAGTTCACCTCCACCTTGGCTTTTTAACATTATACGCGCGGCCGATTCGGCTGCTTTTTTGTGTAGAATGTAAAGATGAAGCCCTTTCCGAACCATCTTTTTTATTAGCCCAACTACCATCTTTGGTTGTATAACCAATGCGCTCATGTTTTTTACTCATAAGACTTCCTGAAAATAAATATAAGAAAAGTAGCATGCGCTCAATACAAACTTAGTTAGTTAGACAGCGTTAGGCAAGGATTAGAAAGTTAAATTTCAAGAATAAAGTTGGAGTAAAAGGGATGGATTCCTGCTTTCGCAGGAATGACAGGGGGTGTTGAATGAAAAATGGAAAAAGCGGGCGGGTTAAATTTTAAACTTGACAAAGAAGAAAAATATTTTAATATTTGTATAGTCATTGTCGAGGGCGGGAGTCCAGACAATGCATAAGCGCATCTTTCTTTTCGAAATTTTAAATAATTAATAAAAGGAGAAAGCATTATGCTTGATCGTCAGGAAAATAAGTTGACGATGTTTGAAGCGGTAATAAGTCTATTAGACGCAAATACCATAAAGACGGCTGCAATAGCGGCATTCGCGGCAACTTACACAGTATTCAAAAACTTTGTAACTCAAATAAAAGCAAAGGATGTAGAAAAAGGCGGAGCTACGATCGGAAAGACTTCCACTAAGAATGCAGATCGTGCTGCATTAGTTAGTGCAGTAATGACGGTGGGCGGGGCGGTATCTGCATTGGGAGCGGCAACAAATAACAATCAATTAAAGGAAGGAGGTAAAACAACACGCAGCGAGTTAAATGATATTCGGGACACCTTGTTAGTAACAAAGGCGCAAGGTATTTATGGTCTTGCGAATGCGAATGCTGCAGCTCTTGTACCTTATGGAATTACGGCGGCGGTTATCACTGACCTGGATACGAAGATAACCAGCTACAATAATTCATTAGGAGCGAGAGAGAGCAGTGTGGCTCAGCAGGTCGGGGCAACCACACAAATAAAAACTCTGTTCAAGAAAGCAGATAAGCAGTTAATTGATCAGATAGACCTATTGATGGAAAGTTTTGCAGAAAACGATCCTCAATTTTATACGGAGTATAAACAGGCAAGGGTAATATATGACCTGAGCGGCGGCGGAAGTAATCCACCTCCACCAACCCCACCTACACCGTAGTAGTTCGTTGTTCGATTTATAAATAATCATCGGAAAGAAGATGCGCTTTTTGATAATTTATAATTGACAATGAAGGATGTGGGAGGAAGTAATTAGAGGTTGGAGTTTAATTGCTGAATTGATGAATTGTTGAATTGTTGAATTGTTAAATTGTTAAATTGTTTAATTGATAAATTGTTAAATTGTTTAATTGATAAATTGTTGAATTGTTTATGAGCTGGATAATTCGAGTGATTTAATATCTCACTTTACTCAAAGTTTGATTCTTATTTCAAGATTTATTTATTCTTGCACAGTCTGAAATCCGAGCTACGAATTCTTTTTTCTAAAACAATTATCTTTTGCATATTTGCCCTCGATTTAATTCAAAAAAAAATAATAACTTCTTAATGAAATTTAAATTGCCCAAACTTCACAACCAGATAATCGCTGCGCTGATTCTTGGGGCTGTGTTCGGTTCGATATTTAATATTAAAAAGGATGTGCTTGTTATTGAGTACATAAAAGATAAAAAAACCGTCACTGAAAAAATTGAGAAGTGGCAGAATTTTATTTTGGTGAATCCCGCAGAATCGGATTCTCTCTATTTCGATTCTAAGCAGCAGCTTTTGATTATAAATTCTTCACGTAAAATTTCAGAATCAAATCAAAAATCAGAAGCGATAGTTTCATCCTTTATCGCTGATCAGAAATTAATTCCTTCGAAGCATTTTTATAACATCACTTCTATCGGTAAAGAGACCACGATTCCATCAGACATCAAATGGATTGGTGATATTTTTATTCGTCTATTAAATATGATTGCCGTTCCGCTTGTGCTTGCTTCGCTTGTTGTGGGTGCTGCAAGTCTTGGAGACATAAAAAAGTTTGCACGAATCGGCGGAAAAACAATTTCACTATATATTTTTACCACCGCCCTTGCAATTTCCATCGGATTAGTTTTAGCAAATGTAATTCAACCCGGTACGCGAATGCCTGCCGACACGAAAACATCTTTGCTTTCTGTTTATGGTGAAGAAGCACAAAGTAAAATGAATCTTCAAGGGAATTTCAGTTTAATAGATCAAGTTGTAAATCTCGTTCCGAAAAACCCAATTACTGCATTAGCAAACAGTGAAATGATTCAGATAGTTTTCTTTGCTGTTTTTCTCGGTTTGGTTTTTAAGTCTGATCAGTAAAGAAAAATCAGAGCCAGTCATAAAATTTTTGATGGACTCAGTGAATCAATGATCAAAATGGTTGACATCATTATGCTGATTGCACCGCTTGGAGTTTTCGCTTTAATCTCTGCAACAATCAGCGAGTTTGGTTTTGATATACTGCAAACTTTATTCTGGTATGCTGTAACTGTTTTACTTGGATTGTTAATTCAGACATTCGGTGTTTATGCTTTGTTCATAAAGTTTTTCAGCAAGTTTAACGTGAGTACTTTTTTAAGGGGATCAGAAGAGTTCAAACGATTGGGTTCAGCACTAGTTCATCTGCGGCAACTTTGCCTGTAAACATTGAGTGCTGCCATGAAAATTTGGGGATATCCAAATCAATAACAAGTTTCGTTTTGCCTCTTGGTGCTACAATTAATATGGACGGCACTGCTCTTTATCAGGGGGTGGCAGCAGTATTTATTGCACAGGTTTTTGGAATTGATTTAAGTTTTACTCAACAGCTTGCAATTGTATTTACTGCAACTCTTGCATCAATCGGAACCGCACCTGTGCCGGGAGTAGGAATTATTATGTTAATTATTATTTTAAAGGCAGTTGGAATTCCTGAAGAAGGAATTGCATTGATAATTGGAATTGACAGAATACTTGATATGTGCCGCACGGTAACTAATGTAACCGGCGATGCAATGGTAGCTGCAGTTATTGCTGCTTCGGAAAAAGAAGAAATAAAAGTTGATTTGAGTGAAGCTTAAAAAATCAGGATGGTTGATTGGAAGTTTTTGCAGATAATTTATCCCAAACCCTCTCCCCGCAAGCGGGGTCATCGACTTACAAAGAGAGAGACTTTAAATATGAAATTAGAATTGATCTTTTAAATCCAAATAAAGGAGTTAGTTGATGAGTGAAAATAACAATCGAGAGCAATGGGGTAGCAGGATTGGTCTTATATTAGCTGTTGCAGGAAATGCTATCGGGCTGGGAAATTTTTTACGATTTCTGGTTCAGGCGGCACAAAACGGGGGCGGCGCTTTTATGATTCCATATTTTATTTTCTTTTTGATACTCGGAATTCCATTAATGTGGATTGAATGGGGAATCGGAAGACACGGCGGAAGATTTAATCACGGCAGCGCTCCCGGAATGTTTGAGGTACAGTTATCAAGGCAGGGAGGCGGGGACACATTTCGATTCTCTTCTGCCGGCATACATATTTATGCTAATAACTTTTGCTGTCAATTTCTGGATTTTATTTAAAGGAATTTCTGCAGGAATAGAAAAGCTTGCGAAGATTGCAATGCCGCTGCTTTTGTATTTGGAATAATTTTAGTGGTAAGAGTTTTAACATTAGGCGCTCCTGACCCAACCCACCCTGAAAATTCAGTAATTAATGGTCTGGCATTCATCTGGAACCTGATTTATCTAAGCTTGGAAATCCATCAGTTTGGATTGCCGCAGCCGGTCAAATCTTTTTACTCTATCAGTTGGAATGGGAACGATACATGCTTACGCAAGTTACTTAAAACCAAAAGATGATATTGTACTTTCAGGTTTATCAACATCTGCAACGAACGAATTTGCAGAAGTTATTCTTGGCGGATCAATTGCAATTCCTGCGGCAGTAGCATTTTTCGGGCTGACGATGACAACTCAAATTGCAGCCGGTGGTTCATTCGATCTAGGCTTTGTTTCG
Organism: Ignavibacteriales bacterium; assembly: GCA_016709155.1. Taxonomy (NCBI): domain Bacteria; kingdom Pseudomonadati; phylum Ignavibacteriota; class Ignavibacteria; order Ignavibacteriales; species Ignavibacteriales bacterium. The sequence continues at coordinate 14,857 of JADJEI010000014.1, forward strand.
ATGCCATTAATATTCAGGCAAATTCCATTTGGTGAATTTTTCGGCTTTCTTTGGTTCTTGCTTTTATTCTTTGCAGGAATTACATCTTCAGTTGCGATGGGTCAGCCCGTGATTGCATTTCTCGAAGATGAGTTTAAAATCTCGCGCAAGAAAGCAACTGCAATATTGGCTGTTGTGGTTTTAGTCTCTGTTCAATTTGTAATATTCTTTTTGAAATTTGGATTTCTGGATGAGATGGATTATTGGGCAGGAACTTTCGGATTAGTGTTGTTTGCTTTCGTGGAGACAGTTTTGTTTATGTGGGTCTTTGGAGCGGATAAAGCCTGGAAAGAAATGAATGAAGGGGGAGATATTGGTATTCCAAGAATATTTTACCCAATTATGAAATACGTAACTCCAACAGTACTATTTGTAATCATGATCTGGTGGTTTGTTCAGGACGCATTTCCTATTCTATTATTATCTAATTCAAATCCCGAGCAAGTGCCTTATATTTGGGGCGCAAGAATTTTAATGATTTTACTTTATGCAGGATTATTTTATTTGATCAAAAAAGCCTGGAGTAAAAGCAACAGATAATTAATGCTAAAGTATAATTCTTAAAAAATAATTTGAAGCACGAAGCAATATTTAGCGTGCTAATAAAATCGAAAAGATTTAATGGACATAAATTCGAATAAAGAATCTTTCTCTGATTCTTTTAAAGAAATAATAAAAGCGATGGGGTTAGTGTTTGGTGACATCGGAACAAGCCCCATTTACGCATTGAGTGTCATCTTTGTATTTACGATGCCTACTCAAGAAAATATGATGGGCATACTATCATTAATATTCTGGTCACTTATCATTTTAGTCACAATTGAATATTCGTGGCTGGCAATGAGTTTAAGTTCCAAAGGCGAGGGTGGAATAATCGTACTTAAAGAGATATTAAATTCTAAAATAAAAAAGGCAGAAATGTTGTATTTATAACTTTGCTTGGTTATGTCGGCGTTTCACTTATTATGGGGGATGGAGTAATCACACCTGCAATAAGTATTCTTTCCGCTGTTGAGGGTCTCGGATTGATTCCGGGCCTTGGTCATATTCAAACAGATACAGTAGTTATTATAACCCTTGCGATTACAATATTGCTTTTTTCGTTTCAATTTAAAGGATAGATAAAGTTGCATCCCTTTTCGGTCCGATAATGATTATCTGGTTTGTTGCATTATTCCTTAGCGGATTATTTTCAATAGCAAATTCGCCAGAAATCTTTCTTGCTGTCAGCCCGCACTATGCAATTAATTTTATGCTTCATAACGGTATTGCAGGAATTTTTGTTTTAAGTGAAGTAATACTTTGTGCAACAGGGGGAGAAGCGCTTTATACAGACATGGGTCATCTCGGAAGCAAACCGATAAGACAAGCCTGGATGTTTGTGTTAATTGCATTAGTCGTGAATTATTTTGGACAGGGTGCTTTTGTTTTGAATGGAGGTAAAAGCGATCAAGTACTTTTTGAAATGGTAAAACACACGAGCCATTTATTGTATGTTCCATTTTTAATTCTGACGCTGCTTGCCGCTATAATTGCGTCACAAGCCATGATAAGTGCTGTGATGTCTCTTGTTTATCAAGGAATTACCACACGCATTATTCCGTTAATGAAAATAAAATATACCTCGACTAAAATAAAATCTCAGATTTACATCGGAGCAGTGAATTGGGGATTGTTAATCGCTGTAATATTTATGGTTCTATTTTTTAGAAAATCAGAGAATCTGGCAGCGGCGTATGGAATGGCAGTAACTGCAACTATGACTATCAGTTCGTATTTTATGATAAGAATTTTCTTTCATGATAAAAAATTTATTAAATACTCAATTGCGATTGGAGTGTTTCTTTTTGATTTACTTTTCCTCACCGCTGTACTAACTAAAATTCCACACGGCGCTCTCTGGTCTTTAATAATTGCTTCGATTCCATTGTTCATCATTACACTATGGACTAATGGAAACAAAGCGATGTACAAAGCATTTCGCTCACTATCATTTGACACCTTTGTTTTTAGTTACGAACAAATTTATGGATTGAAAAACAACATACGCGGTACAGCGTTATTCTTCACAAAAACTTTGGAGCATATTCCACCTTACATTGTGCATTGTATGATTCGCGGAAATATTATCTACGAAAAAAATGTACTTGTTTCTATTGCGACTTCCGAACACCCATTTGGAATAAGTGTGGAGAAAAAAGAATCTATTGCTTCAGGAATGGATGGATTATTAATCAGTGCCGGTTACCTTGAAGTCTTAGATATACCAAAAATATTAAAGGAAAATGAAATCGGTGAAAAATTAATATTCTATGGTGTGGAAGACATTGAAACAAAGAAAATTTATTATAAGATTTTTGCATTCATCAAAAAGATTACTCCGCCGTTCGTGAAATTTTATAAGCTGCCTTATAATAAGATTCACGGCGTTGTAACGAAACTTGAAATATAAACTTGTTTACGGAATTAAATTTTTTTAACAGATAAATACAATCAATGAATAAAACATTTTTTATAACATTATTCGCTCTCTTTTTTTTTAATTCCTTTGCAGCCGCTCAAAACATTAATGATGATACTTTGTTTGTTGCATTTTGGAATCTTCAAAATTTATTTGACACCGAAGATGACCCGCTAACAAAAGATGAGGAGTTTCTTCCCTCCGCTGAAAAAGAATGGACGCAAGAGAGACTTGACAAAAAGTTTTACAATCTAAGCCGCGTAATTCGTTTAATGAATAATGGAAATGGTCCCGATATCCTTGGCGTTTGTGAAGTTGAACATAAAGCATTATTAGATTCAATGGTTAATAAGTTTCTGCACGACCTGGAGTATGATGTTGCTTATATGGAATCTCCCGACGAACGAGGGATTGATAACGGGTTGATATACAAAAAAAATATTTTCGATTTAGTAAACGTATCCGCTGATTCGGTTTTTCTTTCTGCTCAGGATAAAACAAGATTATTACTTAAAGTTGTACTAAAAGCCAATGATGAATTGCTAAATATTTTGTAAATCATTTTCCATCACGGGGCGGCGGTGAATTTGAATCTCAACCAAAACGAATTAAAGCTGCTGAAGTTTTAAAAAAGAATGTTGATATTATTTTAAACAGCGACCAACTGGCTAACGTAATTGTAATTGGAGATTTTAATGACGAGCCTAACAACAAATCAATTGCAGAAGTTTTATCAGCAGAGAAATATTTTTGTGATTCAACAAGCTATTCAAATTCACTGCTGCTAAATTTATCTTATGAAAAATTTAATCAAGGTATTGGCTCTTACCGATATAAAGATGACTGGAATATGATTGATCAGATTATTGTGTCAAGAAATTTAATTGATGGAAAAGTTTTTAATTACGTTTGCGGATCGTTTGAAGTATTTAAACCTTTCTTGCTGCAAACACACACTGGAAAATTTGAAGGAACTGCTTTTCCAACTTACGGAGGCAACCGTTATCTTGGCGGCTTTAGTGACCATTATCCTGTAATATCTAAATTTATAATCAAGAAAAAATAAATATGAAAAAAATACTTTTAATATTTGGAGCCGAAGGCGCTTTGGGAAAAGGTGTCAGCAGTAGTCTAATTAAAAAAGATTACGACAAGATTTATTTATTTGATTTCAAAAGGACTTCAACGTTTTCTAATAATAAAATTGAATTCAGAATTATTTCGGATTTGTCTATCGAACAGAATGCAGCATCGGCTTTCGAAGGGATTCAGCCTGATAAAAATTCTTTATTTTTTCTTTTCAGTACAATTGGCGGATTTACAGGAGGAAAAAATCTTTGGGAAACCTCGAGCGAGGAATGGCAAAAAATGATAAACATGAATTTGATCGCCAATTACAATCTTGCAAAATATTTTTCTTTATTGGTTAAAAAATCTGCCGGCGGTTCAATATGTTTTACATCTGCTTTTACGGGACTAACTGCAGAAACTAAAAAATCAATTTATGGAGTTTCAAAAGCTGCGTTAATCCATTTAGTAAAAACATTGGCGCTAGAAGGGAAAGAAATTAATTTGAGTGTAAATTCTATTGCGCCTTTTATTATAGATACTCCTGCAAATCGTGAATGGATGCAGGATGCAAATTTCGGAAATTGGGTAAAACCCGATGAAGCAGGAAATTTTATAAACAGTCTTTTTGAGAATTTTAACTTCGTAAGCGGGAATAACATCATTTTACCACACCGATTTGATATAATTAGAAAATAATTTTTATTAAAAACAACAAATAAATTTGTTGACTTTGTTTTTCGAAATACTTAATGTAGCAACGTGTTTTTATAAAATTAAAAAAAAAGTAAATAAGCTATTTTCAACACATACCTTAAAATTCAGGAGGTCGTTTGTTTATGGATATATTTGGAATCATTTCGTCATCTGTTCAACTAATTGCACAGGAAACTCAAAACTCGGGAGCATTAAACTGGCTCTCAGAAAAATATGTTGCCGGTGGAATTTTTATGCATCCTATTTTAGGCTGCATGATCATTGGTCTTGCATTCTCGTTCGAGAGACTATTCACGTTAACCCGTGCACGTGTTAACACAAAACAATTCATTATGAAGGTCAAAAAAACTTTAGATGAAGGTGGAGTAGAAGCGGCAAAAGAACTTTGCGCAAATACCCGCGGTCCTATTGCATCTGTTTTCCATGCAGGTTTATTAAGAGCCGACGAGGGTCTTGATGCAGCCGAGAAGGCAATAGTTGCTTACGGCGGAATCGAAATGGGTTTCCTCGAAAAAGGATTAATATGGATTTCAACTTTTATAACACTTGCGCCTATGCTTGGATTTACAGGTACAGTTCAAGGTATGATCGAAGCCTTCGATGCTATTAAAGAAGCAGCGCAGATTTCCCCGGCTGTTGTTGCTGATGGTATTGCTATTGCGCTTTTAACCACATTATTTGGACTTGTAGTTGCGATGATACTTCAGGTTTTCTATAATTATTTTATATCAAGAATTGATCGTTTGGTTGGTGATATGGAAGAAGCATCAGTCGAGCTTATTGATGCGCTATACGAACATAATCAAAAAGGTAAAAAATAATTACACCAGAGGAAAATCATGGCTTTTATAAAAAAGAAAGGAACACGTAATGCAGAAATTCCAACTGCATCGCAGGCTGATCTAGCCTTCCTTCTATTGTTGTTCTTCCTGGTCTCCACTGTATTTGATGTTGACACAGGAATTGGATTGACACTTCCGGAGTATGTTCCGCCAGAAGAAATGGAACAGGTTGAAGTTCCAAAAGATAGAATGGCTTCAATTCTCATTAATGAAAACGGTGATGTTCTTCTTGATAATAACGTAATTCCTGTCTTTCGAATTAAAGAGCAATTGAAACCGAGGATTGAATCTAAGACAGAATTGCCTTCTAATAAAAAATTAATTGTATCTGTTAAAACTGATCGAAAGACTGTTTACAATATTTACATTCAAGCTCTTGATCAAGTCAAAGGGGCTTTCTTTGAAGTTAGAGATACTTATTCTCAAAATAAATTTGGAGAAAAATTTATTGATTTGACTGAAGAGCAGCAAAATGAAATAAAGGACAAAGTACCTATCATTATTTCTCTTGCTGAACCTGAAGCTGTCAAATAATTCAATAAAGGATTTATAAATGAAATTTGAAAAAAGAAGAGCGACTACAAAACAGGAAATTCCTACTACCTCTATGCCTGATATCGTTTTCATGCTGCTTATGTTTTTTATGGTTGCTACAACTCTTAGAGAAGTTGATGTGCTTGTAGATTTTAAATTGCCTGAAGCTCAAGCTATTGAAAAGATCGAGAATAAACGGCTTGTATCTTATCTTTGGGTTGGAAAGGATAAAAGAATACAGGTAAACGATAGCATCGTAAAAGTTGAGGAAGTTCAACCGATAATGTATAACAAGAGGCAATCGCTGCCAAATATTATTATTTCTTTAAGAATTGATAGGGGAGCAGATATGGGCTTTGTTACTGATATTCAACAGGAATTAAGAAAAGCCTATTGCTTGCGTATTAACTACTCGTCCACTATTAAAATTTAATCTGAACTAAAGAAAAATATTTAAGGCAGGTTTGCTGATTTCAGTAAATCTGCCTTTTTAATTTTAGAGGAAACATGTCATTAAAAGAAAAAATAAATGAAGATCTAAAAACTTCGATGAAGTCTGGTGATAAGACCCGGCTTAATACCGTGCGCTCAATACGAGCTGCAATTTTAGAGTTTGAAAAAAGTGGAGCTAACAAAGAACTTACTCCCGATGATGAATTAAAAATTATTAACTCGGCTGTGAAGAGGCGGAAGGAATCTATCGAACAATTTACAGCAGGCGGCAGACCCGAAGTTGCTCTTCAGGAACAAGCAGAATTAAATATTTTAATGGAATACATGCCGAATAAGCTATCTGAAAATGAAATAATCGAAATTATATAATCAATTGGTCAAAATATCGGTGTAAAATCAAAGGAAGTTTTTACAGAATTAATGCCGGCGGTTATGAGAGAATTAAAAGGTAAGGCTGATGGAAAATTAGTCAAAGCGTTAGTTGAAAAATTTTTAGGAATAATTTGACTGTATTTGATATTATAATTGCTCTTGGGATAATTATAGGATTCATTCTCGGCTTTAAGGATGGCTTCGTAAGAAAAATTATCGGCATTATTGGCTTTTGCTGCGGTGTATATTTAGCGCTTACTTTTGCTGACGATATTGGTAAATTTCTCGAATACTCACTTGGTATCGAATTTTATCTTGCAGAAATTATGGGTGGAGTAATAATTTTTTTATTCACTATTCTAATCTTTACAATTCTAAAACGCATTGTTCATCCATTCGATAAAGTTAATAGTTTGATCAACCAGATCATCGGTGGGGCTGTTGGCTCAATTCAAGTTATATTTTTTTTAAGTGCTGTTCTTCTACTTTTGAATGTATTTGAAATCCCTGATAAAAAAACTGCTGATTCTTCAATACTCTACCACACAACATATGAAGTCATTCCCTCAACGATTGACTATTTAAGCGGCTACACTCCAAAAACAAAAAAAATTATTAAAGACTATATAAACGAAAAAGACTCGTTGGAATGATATCCACTGACGTAATCGAAAAATTAGAATTTAGTAAAGTCTTAACCGTTATTTCCTCTTACGCTGTCACCGAAAAAGGGAAGTCAAATATCCTTTCAATTTTTCCATCTGTAAATACTGAACACATCATTTGCGAAGGTAAACTTGTTTCCGAAGCAAAAAATATTTTAATCAAATCTGATCTCCCTCCTTTAGAATATTTACCCAATATTACAGAGTCACTTTTACAAAGTAAAATTGATGGAGTTGTACTTAGCAGCAAAAAAATACTTGACATCTTAAAACTTGCAGAGATTTCCAGATCCATATTTTATTATTTAAAAAGAAATTCTGAATTTCAAGAAGAATTGAACAAAAAAAACGAGCATCTTTTTAACGATAAAATATTTGAGCATCAGATTAAAAAAATTATTAATGAAAATGGAGAAATAAACGCAAATGCAAGTTCCAAACTGCTTGAAATCAGAAATGAAATAAGTTGGAAGAATGAAGAGCTTAAAAAACTTGTAATTAGAATAATTAAAAACCTTACTAAAGATGACATCGTTCGTGAAGAATATTTAACGCTCCGTGATGGTAGAATTGTTGTTCCTGTAAAAGTCGAACACAAAAGGCATCTTAAAGGTTTTATTCATTCAGAATCTGCTTCGGGTCAAACTGTGTATATCGAACCGGAAGAAACTCTTGAATTAAACAACGACATTGTCTCGCTCGCATTCGCTGAGAAACGGGAGATTGAGAGATTGTTGAAGGAGCTCACTAAATTTATCGGGCAGCATGCCGCAGAGCTGTCTAAAAGTTTTGAATTGATTAGTGAGATTGACACCATTTTTGCGCGTGCAAAATATTCTATAGAAATTATTGGTTCATTCCCTGAAATTAATTCTGAAAAACCATTTACAATCACTGGCGGTCGTCATCCACTTTTATTAAAACGATTGTCACGTGAGAAATCTATCCCCGTGGATTTATTTCATTCAAAAAACATTATTCTGATTACCGGTCCAAACGCAGGGGGAAAAACTGTAGTGCTTAAAACAATTGGGTTACTTTGTTTGATGGTGCAAAGTGGAATTCATATACCTGCAAGCCCGGATTCTGTATTTAATATTTTTACAAATATATTAATTGATATCGGCGATCAACAATCAATTGAAGATGACCTTTCAACCTACACTTCACATTTGAAAAATCTAAAGAAAATTGTAGATACTGCAGACGATCACTCGTTAGTATTGCTCGATGAAATCGGTACCGGCACTGATCCATCTGCAGGTGCTGCAATCGCTGCTGAAGTGCTGCTTCGGTTAAACGAAGTCCGTGCTAAAGTTTTAGCAACTACACATCATGGCTCACTAAAATTAATTGCCAGCGAAACAAGCGGTTTTGAAAATGCGGCAATGGAGTTTGATTCTTCAACTCTTACACCCACGTATAAATTTAAGCAAGGAATTCCCGGCTCAAGTTATGCCTTCGAAATAGCCAGCAGAATAGGGTTCGATAATTCATTTATTCGTTCGGCTGAAAGATTTATTGATAAGGAACAAAATAAAATTGAGAAATTTCTTGTGGATATCGAAACCAAATCGCATAAACTTTCTGAACGCTTGAATCAAATCGAAAAAGAAAAAACCTTACTCGAAGAATTGACTGCCAAATACAAAAGCGAATATGAATTACTTCAAAAAGATAAAAAAAATATTTTAAAAAATGCTAAAGCCGAAGCCGCTGAGTACATTTCAGGAATTAACAAAAAGGTTGAGAGTGAAATCAAAAAACTTCGTGAATCGAATGCAGAGCACGAACACATAAAGCATGTTAAAAATGAAATACAACAAATTCTCCAGAAAAATGAAAAACTAATTGAAGAGGATGCTGAGGTAGAAATTGACTCTGAAATTACAACCGGAAAATTTGTTCAGATAAGAAACACGAATACATCAGGAAAAGTTGTCGAAATTGATAACCAAAAAAAACAAGCTTTGGTTGAAGTTGGGAAAATCAAAATGAAAATAAAATTGAGTGAATTATTCCCAATAAAAAAACCGGAGCCGGAAAAAGTATTTCATGATTACCCTGTAATTTCAAGCAAAGCAAATACAAGATTAGACATTCGAGGCAAAAAACCCGATGAAGTAGAATTTGAATTATTAAAATTTATAGACGATGCCTACACAACGAACTTAAGTCAGGTCGAAATTCTTCATGGGAAAGGTACCGGCGCATTAAAGAAAGTTGTTAATGAAATTTTACGCGAACATTCTAAAGTTAAAAGTTTTTATTTTGCACCCGTGGAATTTGGAGGCGAAGGAATTACAATTGTTGAGATCAAATAACTAATGATAAAAAAAATACTGATTGCAAATCGAGGTGAAATTGCGGTAAGAATAATCAGAGCCTGCAAAGAGCTTGGCATTATTGCTGCCGCCGTTTATTCAGAAGCTGATAAAAAAGCAAAACATACACTATTAGCAGATGAGGCTTATTACATTGGCGAAGCTCCTTCAAATCAATCCTACCTTGTGAAAGAGAAATTAATTACGCTCGCAAAAAATATAGAAGCCGATGCAATTCATCCCGGTTATGGTTTTCTTTCAGAAAATACTGCGTTCATTGAAATGGTCGAAAATGAAAATCTAATTTTTATTGGTCCTTCTTCCACATCTGTAAAACTGATGGGAAGTAAAACCTCAGCCCGGTCATTGATGAAAAAAAATAATGTACCTGTTGTACCGGGGACAATTAAGCCAATTCAAAATCTGGAAGAAGGAATTGAGACTGCAATAAAAATTAGATTTCCGGTTTTGCTTAAAGCATCCGCAGGAGGCGGCGGTAAAGGAATGCGAATTGTAAATTCAGAATGAGAATTTAAGGATGCCTTTGAAGCAGCTAAGCGAGAAGCTGAAAAAGCTTTTGGGGATAGTTCAATTTATATCGAAAAATTAATCGAAAATCCAAAACATATCGAAGTTCAGATTATTGCGGATAAACATGGAAACTATGCTCATTTATTTGAGCGCGAATGTTCGGTTCAACGGAGACATCAGAAAATAATCGAAGAATCACCTTCATCATCAATTGATGAAATTACCCGTGGAAAAATAACTGAAGCTGCAATACAAGCAGCAAAAGCATGCAATTATTACAGCGCAGGTACAATTGAATTTTTAATGGACGGGGAAAGGAATTTTTATTTTCTTGAAATGAATACACGCCTTCAGGTTGAACATCCAGTCACTGAATTAGTTTCGGGGATTGATTTAGTTAAAGAGCAAATACGAATTGCATCAGGAGAAAAATTATCTTTTAAACAAAATGATTTGAAAATTCATGGGCATGCAATAGAATGCCGAATCTATGCCGAAGACCCTTTAAATAATTTTCTTCCTTCAACGGGAATTCTGCTTAACTATTTCGAGCCTGCCGGTCCAGGTATTAGAGTTGATTCAGGTTTTCAGCAGGGGAGTGAGATCACCGTTTATTATGACCCGTTGATTGCAAAAATAATTTCATGGTCGTGTGATAGAGAATCCGCGATAAAGCGTATGATTCGCGCTCTTGATGAATATTCAATTTCCGGGATAAAAACAATATCTCTTTTCTTAAAAATGTTTTAAGTCATAAAAGATTTTTGGATAGTAGTTTCAATATAAATTTCATTGAAAATTCAATCACAGAAATTTTAAATGCACATACTGCAGTCAACAAAACAATTTCTGATGAGGATGTTGCAGCAATTTCGGCATTATTAATTAAACTTAATCCGCACCCGACGAGCAGAAGTGAGAACATTACCACTAGTTTTAATAGATGGACGGAACAAAATTATGAATGAATATTTTGCTACAGTTAACGCATTGATAAAAAAAAGAATTTCGTTCGATGGTAACTCGACTATATTTTTAGATGGAGAAAAGATTTCAGGAGAACTTGTTGAGCTGAATAAAGATTCAATTATTCTAAAGTTAAATAATAAATTTTATGAACTTAAAATTGAATCGAAAAATGGAGAAATGATTTCGCTTAACTATGAAGGAAATTTTTATGAGGTTAATATTCGAACTGAACTTCAGGAAAGAGCTAATCAAATCTTAGAATCAGAAACTTCCGGCAAACCTCATTCTCAAAATATAAAATCACCGATGCCGGGGATGATTGTAAAAATCAATTTTAAAATTGGAGAAAAGATGATGAAAGGAGATACAGTTTTAGTGCTTGAAGCAATGAAAATGGAGAATGAGATAAAGTCTCCCTCAGAATGCTTTTTGAAAGAAATATTTATCTCGGCGAATAAGTCTGTAGAAAAAGGACAAATATTATTTTCGATTGAGTGATATATTCCCATAAATATTCTTATTTTTTGACGATTAAAAACAATTAACAATCAAGGAGGCAACTTGAAAAAATTTGTACTGTCTCTTGCGGCTTTAATTCTTCTCAGTAATTCAATGATCTTTGCAGGAGGATTTCAGCTTAATGAACATGGTGCTAAAGCGTTAGCACTTGGTGGTGCTTTTACTGCAATTGCAAACGATCCGTCTGCTATCTATTGGAATGGAGCGGGTCTTACACAATTAAGCGGCACGCATTTTATGTTTGGCACTGCTTTAATTAGTCCAACATCCACTTTCCGTGGTGTTAGTCCTAATGTGGATATTTACCACATGCAGCCACAGGTGTTTTTCCCGAGTCATTTTTTTGGATCGCATACTTTTGGAGAGAGTTTTGCAGTAGGTCTTGGTTTTACCACACCCTTTGGCTTGGGAACAAGATGGGATGAGGATTGGATTGGTAAATATCTTGCCATTGAAACAGAATTAAAAACATTTATTGTAACGCCTGTTATCACTTATCAACCATTTACTTTTCTTTCTCTCAGTGCCGGTTTTGTTTACAGTTTTGCAGATGTTTTAATTACAAGAAAAAACTCACTTGAACCATTTGCCGGTGATGCCTTCATTCATCTTGAAGGAAAAGATAACTCAGCTTTTGGTTACAACGCTGGTATAATGTTAAAACCATTTGATTTTCTGTCACTTGGTGCTTCCTTCCACAGCGAAGTTGAATATACATTTGAGGGAACTGCAACAGCAACGGCTCCTAATCAGCTAAGTAGTTTGCTGCCTCAGGGAGATGTTACTGCTGATTTAAAGACTCCTATGAATCTCGCTGTTGGTTTAGCGGTGGATGTTTCTTCAAGTTTAAAACTCAGTGCTGATTATCAATTCGTTGGATGGAGCAGTTACGATTATCTTGTCGTCAATTTTGTGGATCCAGCTCTTGAAGATTTATCAAGCCCGCGATTGTACAAAGATTCTTACATAATAAGATTCGGTGCTGGTTACAAGGCGAGCGATGATCTATCATTAATGGCAGGAGTTTATTTTGATAGCAATCCAGTCGAATCAGAAAATCTGAATCCTTCATTACCTGATGCCGATAGACTAGGACTCAGTGTTGGCGTGGAAGGTAAACTAAGTGAAAATCTTACTGTTACCGGATCATTCCTTTTTATACGTTCAAAAGAATTAACCGTTACAAATTCAGCAGAAGAATACACTTCAGGCGGAAGTGCTTTTAACGGTACTTATAATTCTTATGCAAATATTTTATCACTCAGTTTAATATATGGTTTATAAGAGAGGAAAATGAAATGAAAAATATAAAATATCTATCCGCTCTTTTTACAATCGTTATATTATTCTCATCCGGATGCGATGATTATAATAAACTAACAGCACCTATTACCGGTCCAGTAAATGGAAATGCTGACTTTACTCGTTACGTCGCAATTGGAAATAGTATTACGGCGGGTTACCAATCCGGAACACTTTTCGAAAGCGCTCAAATGTATTCTTTTGGAAACCTGATTTCAAAACAGGTTAATACTTCTTTTGCTACACCCTGGGTAAGTGATCCGGGACTTGGCGGAAGATTAGAAATTGGAAGTTATTCTCCTTTTTCTATTTACACCAATCCTAATGCTGGAGTACCAACAAATTTAGATTATCCCGCGCCTTATAACAATCTTGGTGTACCGGGTGCATTAGTTTATGATGTACTTTTTGCTACAAAGTCAACTGACTGTGCATCTTATCTGTTTGCAGGCATTCCTAATCCATATTTTGACTTAGTATTAAGAAACAGTGTATTCAATATTGGATCGCAGCTTTCGCAAGCAATCACACTTGACCCTACCTTAGTTACTCTTTGGATCGGGAATAATGATGTGCTTGGATATGCGACAAGCGGTGGAACGGCACCAACAGCACCGACTGATGCTGGACAGTTTGCTGCTTTGTTTAATGGTATTGCAGGCACATTAGCACAAGCTCAAGTTCCGGTTGTTGTTGCTAATATTCCTAATGTAACAGCAATTCCATTCTTCACAACTGTTGGTCCTCAAATTGCTCTCTCGGTTCCTTGGACTGTTTCAGGAGCTCCAGGTTTGGTTTATCAATCAAGCACAACAGTGATTGGTATAGCAGATTCAGCAAGCTTATTAACAGGTGGGGTATTAGTTACTCTAAAAGGCAGTTCGTACGCATCGTTACTTGGTGCACCTACCGGTAAATTTTATAGAGACAACGGCATAACTGATCCCTCTGTTTTAGGCATTGACACAACACAGGCATTTGGTTTTTCCCTTGGAAATCCTTGGCCAAACGCATTGATACTTGACGATGGTGAGATTACCATTGCCAACGATGCAGTCGCAGCTTTCAACGGTGCAATAGCAACTGCCGCAGCGAATTTTGGTTTTGGACTTGTAGATATAAATGGAATTTTCAATTCCATTAGACAAGCTGATTTCACCGGCGGAACTATTTTTAATGGAATCCCGTTTTCAACCTTTTATGTTGCGGGTGGTTTGTTCAGCTTAGATGGTGTTCATCCATCAAGCAGGGGACAGGCAATAATCGCAAATGAATTTATAAAAGTTATTAATTCTAAATTCAGTGCGAGCATTCCATTGATTGATGTTTCAACCATCCCCGGAAGCATTGTACTTGCTTTTAAGTTGAATGGAAATAGTACTTACTATGATATACCTGCAAAGGTATTTGAGCATCTTTTATTTTAATTTAATCTTTTCTTCAGAAGGGATGAATAAATCATCCCTTCTTTTTCTTCTTTTGATTAATTCCCTTATTTCCATAATTTGAACTTCATAATAGGAAGGATAATTTTTATATGAATAAATTATTGAAAAACATTTTAATTGTAAGTCTGCTCGCGATTATCATCGCGGGTTGTTCGTCAACTACAGAAACTACTGAAGAAAAATCAGAGGATGTATATGTGTTTGATGAAGTTAAATCAGATTCGACTTTTGAGCTTACCGATCCGATGGAGTATCCATCTCTTGGAGTTACCTATTACGTTGTGCAGATCGGAGCTTTTACTACAAAAGACAGAGCTGAAAATTTTATGGCTGATAGTAAGAATAAGATCAGTCATTCACTCAACATCGCTTACAGTAAAGAAGTCAATCTTTATGTCGTTCAATTAAGCACTGCCTATACTTCTAAAACGGATGCTGAAAAAATTAGAAATGGAATTTGGAAAATGAATGAGTTTAAAGACGCCTGGATACTAACTATAAACAAATAAAAATAATTTTTATAAATATTTAAGAGCTTCTATCGCTTAAGTAATTTCCTCCGAAAATAATTCTACCTCCGTTTTATTTGAAATCAAATGACCGATAAAATAATTTACATCGAAAGTGTTGGGAAAGTAATATTCAGACATAGCAGCAGAGCTAAATATCTGAACATATCGGTAAAACCTTTCTATGGTGTTAGAGTATCTGTGCCTAAGCATTTAAGCCTTTCTAATGCAGCTGCTTTTGTGGAAGAGAAAAAATCGTGGATTAAAAAACATTTGGATAAAGTTAAAAGTCACGAGTCTCAAAAACCAATTATAGATGAAAAATCAAAATGCCTTCCAAAGAACCATACGCTTCATTTACATACTAATGATGAACAAAAAATATCGTTACGCATTTCTAATGGAAAAATAATAGTTTCGCATCCTTCTAATTTCAATCCTGAATCAAAAGAGGTTCAATCGGCAATTAAAAAAGGAATAATAGAGGCTTTAAGAATTGAAGCAAAGACATTTTTGCCAGCAAGAGTTCGTCTTTTAGCTGATCGGTTCGGATTGGAATATAGAAATCTATCAATTAAAAATATTAAGTCAAGGTGGGGAAGTTGTTCGGGTAAAAATAATATTAACCTAAACGTTCATCTTATGCGTCTTCCGGATTACTTAATTGATTATGTTATACTGCATGAGTTGGCGCATACGGTTCATCACAATCATAGCCTGAAATTCTGGGGATTACTGAATAGCGTAACCGGAGATGCAAAAAGACTTGATAAAGAATTAAAGAATTTTAAGATAGCTTTTTTTTAAGAACTGGATAACCTTTCAAGTCGAGAACCTTTGAATTTGTAATGTAAAATTTCTACTGTAAAAAAAAACGGCGATCATTATTGATTCGCCGTTTCTTAGATTAAATCATTTTAGTTTTATTCTGCCCAACTAATCACTTTATAATATTTTGTCTTCGGGAAGTAGGGAGGTACTTGCTTGTAAAATCTCTGATCGTATTTATGAATATAACTGTACCCATTAGTAGGTATTAAATCTTTACCGACCCATTTATAAACTGCTGTTGGCTGTATTTTTTGTCCAATCACACCGCCTAATAAATTCATGTGATACGCCGCAGGATAGCTGCTATATTTATCTATCACAAGCCCATCATTTTGCGAATAAATAGAAGCATGAATATCAATATCTCCACGCGAGGAATTAAAATCCACTTGAACTTTTTGTTCACCTACAAGTCCAAGCATATCTGTTGATGATGGATCTGTCAACGGATTTTTATTATAAGTAATGCTATTAGCAATATGTACAGTCCCTGCGGAAGTTGTTCCTTTTTTAGTCGCAACTATTGTAGCTTGCCCGTTCAGTGTGCCTTCAACATAAACATTTCCCTTCTCAACATAAATAACTCCATTTGGTGCTAATGTTTTTAGGGGGGTTGTCTTTTCGGTAGTCCATCCTTTATTATTAATATTTACCTGATATTTTACATTACCATCATTGAGGAATGTAAGTTTCACATCAGTTATATAATTTTTATTAGTAGTATCCCTAAAAATTTTCCCATCAGTATAAGCTGCCTTTCTAATAGAGCTTGTATCAAACTCAAGTGGAATGCTTACACCTGTTTCTAATCCACCTAAAAAAACAGGATTGCTGTAAGAGTTATATTTTTTAACACCTTTTAAAGTTGTAGTGTAACCAAGAAAAACAGGATTGCCGTAACAATTCAAATAGTCGTTAGTATGAAATGGACCTGAGAATGTATCACCAGTTGCGGCCCAGACACCACCCATAACATTATAAAAGTTACCATATTGTGCGAAGTTTTTTGGCTGGAGGAGAACGGTTACTGTATCTTTAAATCCTTCATATTCTCCTATTGAAACCAATTTTCGGTTGTCATCACCATAAGCTGTAATTGTTACAGTGAATATGCCATTCTCAAAAGGAATATTAGAATAACCAGTGTTCCAATATTTATTAAAGAAAAGTTGATTAACCGCCATGTTCGCTCCGGCAGTTGCAATATTGTGAGTATTGGTTTCTTTATAGTATTGAATAAAATTATCCATACTATCATTTGAAAAGCCAATTAACTCATTCCCCTTTAGCAAGAACAAACCACTGAAAGCTAAAACTAAAATAAAAGTTGCTTTACCGCTCATTTTTTTTCTCCTATCTTTTTCTCAAATTTCTTGAAGTTAACCTTAACTGTGACCACATAGCGTGTGAGTATTTTTGTTCAAATTCACCTGTATCCTCATTGTATTGACTGTATGCATCCGGATCTTCTATTCTAAAAGATATTCTCAAAGATTCTATCATCCTATTATCTGCGATTGGTTGTGAAAGCTCGGCATTGAAAGTATCGAAATAATTTAAGTAAAAATCAGTAACACCAGTACTCACTATCATTGGCTGTTCATCATTCAATTTTCGATACAGGATTCTGTCTCTCTCATTTGGGGTTTCCGATAATTCATTGGTGGAGCTTAAATAATAATTCATCCTATCAAGTTCGCCGTCGGAATCAAAATCAGCTCTGAAAATAATCTGAGAAGTATCTGCAGTAAAAATAAATGTGGTTGTATCGTCCAGAACATCTTCGCTTGCCGAATACCCCATTTTTCTAAAATCACTCTCAATTGTCGTGGCGAGGTTCGAGACTTCCTGCTGAACGAGTCTATCGTGCCCCCAGGTCACCTCTGAATCCACTGTATTATCGCTAAGCCTTGTTAACGTTAACATAAGTAGCCCTCCCATTATCATCGAACCAAGAATATCTATTATTGTACTAAATCCCATATGTTACCTCAAATTTCCTTCCAATAGCTAAAAATAGAACTTACTTCAATTGTGTCTTTTAAAAGAGCATTATTGTTAACCTTATCAGTGTAAATTTTAACTGTAAGTTTTTTATTCCAGGTTTTATTTGAAGATTTAGAATCCGGTGAATTAGCATTGACATAAACCACCGTGCATTTAATTCTAAATGAAACTTCGTCAACTACATCTGTTCTACTTAAGCCGTTGTAATCATCAAAGTCATTAAAATTGGGGTAATATTCTCCCGTTGCAGGTCCTAAATTTGAAGCTGCAGTTAAGGCATTTAGGTCAGTCACAAAATTATTTACCGTAGCAAGATCAAATGCACGAGCATTAGCCTCTTCAACGTAAGAAGTGGCTAATGAAACTGCTATCAAACCAAGTTTTGAGTTAATCATTGTATCTTCAGTATTTAACTGATTGGTATTTACGTTTAGTATCATGACTGATAAAAAGATCATTGCTCCCATTGCGAGCATCATTTGACCTGTATTCATATTATGCCTTATTAATTTTAATTGTAATGATTAGCAAAAATCGTGCAAGGATAGATATCAAAACTTATCCATTTGTGTTTGTTTTGAGACAATTTCAATCTTGAATTTATTCTCAAATAGAAGTTTTTTAAGCAGTTTTATTTTTATTGAGACACTCTCAAACATTTATATTATTCGTATAAATGCAATCCCGAATATTACGAGTAAATATTTCCGTTTTAGGAAAATATTTCTTCTATTTGAAAATGATAATTATGTGCTAATGGCCAAAATTTTTTCCTAAGCTGTGATTAATTAAACGATTTTCCTTTTAATTAATTACAAAAATTATTTGCATTCTTTCTAAATTATAATTATCATTGAAAAAAAAATCTATAAATAAATGTAGGAGTTCATATTATGGCTTTCTCAGTAAACAAAGTGATGTTGATTGGTAATCTTGGTAAAGATGCTGAAACAAGATTTACTAATAATAATCTTTCAATTACTAACTTTACTTTAGCAACGGAAAATCGTTTTAAAAATAAAGAAGGTAATTGGACTAGTACAACAGACTGGCATAAAATTACAGGATTTAGTTTATCCGATTATATCAAAGAAAAACTAAAGAAAGGCAAAAAG
The DNA here is from genome assembly GCA_016709155.1 of Ignavibacteriales bacterium. NCBI lineage: Bacteria > Pseudomonadati > Ignavibacteriota > Ignavibacteria > Ignavibacteriales > Ignavibacteriales bacterium. The sequence goes on from JADJEI010000014.1 coordinate 33,563, forward strand.
TTTTATGTGGAAGGTAGAATTTCATACGGCAGTTATACAGACAAAGATAATGTAAAAAGATATACGACAGACATTATCGCGGAGAAACTTATCCCGTTAGATAGTTCCTCAGAAGGCGGACAATCTGAATCAGAGGAATCCGGCTTAACAACCGCACCGGAAATCCAGACTGATCCGAACGAAGATCTTCCGTTCTAAATATTTTGTAAAACAATTTAGGAAATTTTGACTTTTTGGATTCTTATTGGTCTTTGAAAATTTTTGCTCTTTTTATTCTAATTATTTTTTCCGGATTCTTTTCAGGTTCCGAGGTTGCTTTATTTTCATTAGATAGAAAAAAGATTAAAAATTACTTTGGCGAATCCAATCTTATCAGCAGATATATTAGTGAATTGCTTGAGCGTCCAAGAAGATTATTAGTAGTCATTCTCCTTGGTAATACAACAGTAAATGTATCAGCTTCAATTGTTGGGGTTTCTCTTGCATTGGATTTCTCTACCCAACATGCTATATCTGCTGATGTTATTTTAACTATCCAGATATTGGTTTTGACCATTTCAATTATTCTATTTGGTGAATTGCTGCCAAAAGTCTGGGCGTCAAAAAATGTTATTGCGGCGGCAAAAATTTCTGCAATTCCAATGTTCTGGATCGCAGTGATTGTATTTCCCATAGCTGAAACTATTACCGAATTTATCAAATCTTTATCCTCCCGGCTTAATTTTGACAAATCAAAAACTGCCATATTGCCGGAGGACATATCTGAATTAACAGACATTGTAATCGAACACGGAAAAATTGAAGACGAAGAACATGGACTGATTAACAGTTTAGTCTCTTTTCGATCTGTCACTGTGGGAGAGATAATGACGCCACGTGTAGATATGATTTCTATTGAAGAGAAAAATGATTTTCGTGAATTGTTGAAATTAATTACTGAAACAGCTCATAGCCGTATTCCACTTTTCAAAAATGATCTTGATGAAATTATCGGGATAATCTATGCTAAAGATATTTTAAAATTTCTCAAAGAAGCTGACAGTACGAACGATCTGCAATTAAATACATTTGCACGAAAAGCTTACTTTGTACCAAAATCAAAATTGATAGACGAACTTTTGCAAGAATTTCAGACAAAAAAAATGCACATCGCAATTGTAGTGGATGAATATGGTGGAACAGCAGGCATGATAACTATGGAAGATATAATCGAAGAAGTTGTCGGAGAGATAAGAGACGAGTTTGATAAAGAGGAAAACTCTTTCACTAAATTAAGCGATGGACAATATCTTGCTCTTGGTAAATTAAGTATCGAAGAATTAAATGAATATTTGGATGAATCCATCGAAATTGAAAATAAAGATTTCGAAACTTTAGCAGGTTATTTAATCAATGAGGCAGGCACAATTCCGCGTGAAGGATTTTCAATTAAAAGGGGGAAGTACAAATTCGTTGTTAAAGAAGTTTTCAAGAAAAGAATTACAAAAGTCTTAATTGAAGAAATCAAGAAATGAAAAAAGGCTGCTTCTTAAAAGCGATTTTCATTCTAACAATTTTAGCGGCTCTAATTATATATTGGATTGATCACGAAGGCAAAGAGTTTTTATTTCAGCAGGGCAAAAATTTAGCAAAAAAATATATTGTTGATGATTTTGAGAATCAATTTAAATTTATAAAAGATTCCCCGGAAAAAGATTCATTAGAAACTATGCTTAATACTACCTTGTTTAATCTGGAAAAATTCCGCGATCTTTCGGATGAAGAATTAGATATTATTTATTCCAAATTTGAAGCATCATTAAACGATAGTATTATTTCTTCGAAAGAATTAAGGGAACTGAATATTTTAGTTAATGAAAGGTTTAGAAAATGAAAGACCAGCGTAAAACAGAAATCAAAGTTGGCATAACAGTCATAATTGGAATAATTATTTTCATCTGGATTTTAGGGTGGGCTAAAAATTTCAGTCTTTCATCCAATGAAAATATAATTGATGTCAGATTTAAGAATGTCAGTGGACTTGAAATTGGAGATGCTGTTACAGTCAATGGCGTTCGTAAAGGATATGTTGATGATATGGTTGTAAATTCAGAAAGCGTAAATATTAAACTTAGAATTGATAATTCGATTCAGTTAAAAAGAGATGCGTCTTTCAGTATTTCAATGCTTGACCTTATGGGAGGGAAAAAAGTTGATATTATCCCTGGAATATCTTTAGAACCTTTTAATTATGATGTTCAACACGAGGGGACTTTTAATTCTGACATACCAGCGTTGATGACACTGGTTGGCTCTTATCAAGTAGAATTGACAAACATAATTACTGAAACAGGTACAGCACTTACTTCTTTAAATAAATATCTAACCGATCCTCAAATAAATAGTGATTTAAAAAATTCGCTTTCTAATCTTAATTCACTTTTGGTTGATGTCAAAAAGGTGCTGAATGAAAATGACCAAAATATTTCTAAACTAATGCAGAACTCAGTTGAACTAACCGAAGAGGCAAAATCATTTATAACACAAAATAAAGATGGAATTACTTCCTCTTTAACTGATCTGAAAACCCTGCTTGCTAAAAGTGATTCGCTGGTTTCTAAATTCGATAGAATTACTGATGAGACAACCGCTCAACAAAATAATCTGGGTAAAATGCTTTACGATGAGGAGCTGTTAAAAAGTATTAAAAACACTTTAACACAACTCGAGGAGTTAACCAAAATTATCCTGCATCAAGTGCAGAATGAAGGGATTAATGTTGATGCGCACATTTTCTAAATTATTTCTTTTAATACTTAGCTTTTTACTTATTTCCTTTTTTAACATTACACAGGCTCAACGAGATCCTGTCCGCGGTAGAAACGGAATGGTTGTGACCGAAGAGAAAATTGCAACGCAAGTCGGACTTGAGATATTAAAGAAAGGCGGAAATGCGGTTGATGCAGCAGTGGCAATTGGCTTTACTTTAGCTGTTACATATCCCTCGGCAGGAAATTTGGGAGGAGGAGGTTTCATGGTGATTCATCTTGCAAAGGGAAATAATATTACGATTGACTTCAGAGAAAAAGCTCCGTTAGCAGCATCAAAAAATATGTACATTGATGCAAACGGAAATGTGAATTCGGATTTAAGTTTATTTGGCGGCTCTTCAGCGGGAATACCGGGAAGTGTTGCGGGATTACTTTATGCTCTTGATACTTATGGAACAATGAAAATATCAGAAGTAATTCAACCAGCGATAGACCTTGCAGTAAACGGGTTTGAACTGGATTATCATCTCGCTGAATCACTTGAAAATGAATTGAAATACTTTGAGCAATTCCCTTCATCTTTGAAAGTGTTTACTAAAAATGGAGAGGTTTACAAGGAAGGGGATATCATTAAACAACCTGATTTGGGAAAAACGCTAACTTTAATTCGTGATTTTAAAAGTGATGGATTTTACAGCGGTGAGATTTCTAACTTATTAATTAAGCAGATAAATTCAACCGGTGGAAATGTTTCACAAAAAGATTTTGATGAATATAATGTTGTTGAAAGAGAACCGATCACCAGTAGCTATCGTGGTTATGATGTTGTTTCGATGGGTCCGCCAAGTGCTGGTGGATTAGTTCTTTCGCTGCTTCTCAATATTTTAGAGAACGAATCATTTAGTTTAGAGCAATGGGGGAGTAGTAAATACATTCGGCTTGTGGCTGAAGCAATGAAATATGCATACCTTCAGCGAAGTTATGCTATCGGTGATGAAGATTTTTTCCCTGTCGATAAAGAAAGACTTACCTCTAAAATATTTGCTAAAGAAATATTTAATAAGATTATTTCCAGAGTAACTCCTTCGGCAGAATTACAAGACTTAATGATTGAACAAAAACCGGAAAGCTTTGAGACTACGCATTATTCAGTGTGTGATAAATATGGAAATGCTGTAAGCACAACAACTACTATTAACTCTTCCTTTGGCTCCAAAATGATTGTTGATGGGGCGGGTTTTTTATTAAATAATGAAATGGATGACTTCAGCAGTAAACCCGGCTCTCCCAATCAATTTGGATTAATTGGCTCAGTGGCAAATTCGATTGAAGCAGGGAAGAGAATGTTGAGTTCAATGACACCAACGATTGTATTAAAAAACAATAAACCATTTTTAATCCTTGGTGCACCGGGTGGTTCCACAATTACAACTGCCGTACTTCAGGTATTAATAAATTGTATTGATTTCGATATGGATATTCAACGTGCTATTGATTTGCCGCGATTTCATCATCAGTTTCTTCCTGATGAGATAAACTTTGAATATTTTGGGGCAGCAGAAGATGTTAAAGATAATCTTCGCTCTTTCGGTTTTACAATTGGCAAAAATATTACTATCGGCAGGGTGGAGGGAATATTGATAAAAGATAATATAATGTATGGCGCCGCCGATCCAAGAGGTCACGGAATTGCTATTGGGTTTTAAGTTTTATTTTATTTGAAAGTAAACAAATGGTAATTGGAATTGGAATAGACATTATTGAGATAGAAAGAATCAGATATAGTATAGATACTTACAAAGAAAGATTTTTAAACAAAGTATTTACCAAAAATGAGTTGGAGTATTGCTTAAGCAAAAGTAATAAGTATCAGCATTTTGCAGCAAGATTTGCGGCGAAGGAAGCTGTCTATAAAGCATTGGCAACAGGCTGGCACGAAAATCTTAGCTGGCAAAATATTGAAATATTGAACGAAGCTAATGGAATGCCTTTAGTAAACTTAAGTGGAAAATTAAGTTCATTTCTTTCTAATGATAAAAGTTTAAAAATTTCTATGAGTCATTCAAAAAATTATGTCACCTGTGTGGCAATAATTTATAAACTTTCCTAACCAACTAGTCCGTTTTATTCCACTTTATTGAATTAATCAGATATTGATTTAGAAAGGTCAAATAGATATGTTTACGCATGATTAATTAGAATTGTTTTTAGATGCTAAATAAAAAAACATATAATATTTTTAATTATGCCTCAATGACGGCTATTGTGATTTTGCTGGTCTTAATGTTTACAAAAACAGTTCCAACAGAATCTAATGTTTATATTCTCGGATTTGCATTTCTAATTTTAATATTGAGGATTGTGTTCAGGTTAATTGTTAGTTCAAAAATAAATAAGTGAATCCGGAGTTTGTCTTCGAACCTTCCAAACGAATCAATGGTAAACTAAATGCAAAGGTCCTTATCTTAAATCAAAGCTACGAACCTCTGACAGTGTGCACGATTAAGAAGGCATTCATTCTTGTATTTCTTGGAAAAGCTGAAGTGGTTGTTGATGACAAAAGAAAATCTTTAAGGGCTGTATCCAAAACATTTCCATGGCCTAGCGTGATACGACTTGCAAGTTTTGTAACCGTTCCTTATAAAAAAGTTGTTTTAACGAGAAAAAATATTTTAAGGCGTGATAGCTACCAATGCGCCTACTGCGGCAGAAGCGATTTGCTTCTAACGATTGACCATGTTATTCCAAAAGCCCGCGGTGGTACTGATAGCTGGGAAAATCTGATTTGCGCTTGTACTGTTTGTAATAATAAAAAGGGTGATCGGACTCCGACCGAAGCCGGGATGCCGTTGTCGAAGAGCCCATTCAAACCGAGTCATATTATGTTTATTAAAAATGTTGTCGGTAAACTAGACGAGAATTGGAAACCATTTCTTTATCTATCTTAACCTGTTGAGTTACAAATTCCTAAGAATTTCTAGTCCATTATTGTTATTTTTCCTCCATAATATTTCAGGATTTTGATGAAGAGAATTTTAAGCGGGATGCGCCCAACGGGGAAACTTCATTTGGGGCATTACGTAGGTGCTTTAGAAAATTGGGTCAAGCTGCAGGATGAAAACCAAAACTTCCACCTGATTGCAGATTATCACGTATTGACCACCAACCTTGATACATCTGATGTATACAATAATTCTATCGAAATGTTGATTGATTGGCTATCCGCAGGGTTGAATCCTGAAAAAAGTCCAATGTTTAGGCAGTCTCAAATAAAAGAACACACAGAATTAAATCTGATACTCGGTATGCTTATCAGTGTAAATCGTCTTGAAAGAAACCCTACGGTTAAAGATCAAGTACGTGATTTGAAAATCGAAAACATAATTTATGGTCATCTTGGTTATCCTGTTTTGCAAACCGCTGACATTCTTCTTTATAAAGGTGAAGCAGTTCCCGTTGGTGAAGACCAAGTCCCTCATATTGAAATCAGTCGGGAGATAGCGAGACGATTTAATAACCAATACGGAAAAATTTTTCCTGAACCGGATGCTATGCTGACAAATTTTGCAAGACTACCCGGACTTGATGGGGGAGCTAAAATGAGTAAATCTCTTGGCAATACGATTTTACTTTCTGATCCGTCTGATGAAGTAAAAACAAAATTAAAAAAAGCTGTTACCGATCCACAGAAAGTAAGAAAAGGTGATCCGGGAAATCCGGATATCTGCCTAATTTTTTCCTATCATAAAAAATTTAATTTAGATCAAATCCCTGAAATAAATGAGAGATGTCGTTCAGGTCAGCTCGGCTGCTTTGATTGTAAAATGAGATGTGCTCAAAAAATTTCCACATTCCTTGAACCAATACAAGAAAAGCGAAAATTTTATGAGAGCAATATTGATCTTGTTCTAAATATTTTAGCCGATGGCGAGAAGCGAGGTAAAAAAGTTGCAGTTGAAACTATGAATGAAGTTCACGACAAAATGAAGTTTGGTTAATGTATAAAATTAAATTAGATCATTTTGAAGGTCCGCTCGATTTGCTTCTGTTTTTTATTAAGCGGGACGAGTTGAATATTTATGACATCCCAATCTCAAAAATCACGAAGGAATTTTTAGAATATGTCAATCTTATTAAGGACCTTGATCTTGAAATCGCAGGTGATTTTATTTTAATGGCTTCAACACTGATGCACATAAAAGTAAGACTGCTTCTTCCACGAGAGATTGACGAGAAAGGCGATGAGATTGATCCGCGGGCGGATCTTATAAAAGCATTACTCGAATATAAACGCTATAAAGAAATGGCTGAAGAATTTTCTGACTTTGAATCCGAGCAGCGTAAAATCAGCTTCCGCGGGAATAATGAAGCTGACCCAAAAGAATCGCCTGCCGATTTGAACATCTTGTTAAAGAATGTAACTATTTATGATTTAGCCAAAGCATTCAAAAAAATAATTGACGAAATAAAAACGGAAGTTGTTCATGAAATAAAGAAAATAAATATTTCAATTGATGAACAGATTTCTTTTATACTTAATAAACTTGAAGAGATTCATGAACTGCACTTTTTAAGTCTTGTTTACGAAATGCACGAAAAAATCAGAATTGTCATTACTTTTGTTGCCTTGCTGGAACTAGTTAAAGCAGGGAAAATAGGTATTCATGAATCTAAAAATTATAATGATTTTGTAATATTGAGATTAACAGATGGATAGTGTCTATACTACAGTTATTGAATCATTAATATTTTCCTCTGACGAGCCTATATCTTCAGTTGAAATTGCAAGAGCAATTCAAGGCATTGATGGTGAAGAAATAAATATTCCCACAGAAGAAATTGAAGCAGCAGTTGATCAGCTCAATCAGCATTATATTCAACAAAATATTTCTTTTAGAATAATAAAAGTAGCTAACGGGTTTTTATTTGCCACCTCCCCTGAAACAGCAAAATACATCGGTTATCTTTCATCCGAAAAAAGTAAAAGAAGATTAAGCCAGGCTGCGCTAGAAACTCTTGCTATCATTGCTTACAAACAACCGGTAACAAAACCAGAACTCGAATCAATCAGAGGAGTAAATTCGGATTATATCATCACTACACTACTCGAAAAAAATCTTATAACAATAAAAGGCAGAGCAGAATCTATTGGTCGTCCTTTACTATATGGAACAACTGATCAGTTCTTGATTTATTTTGGATTAAATAAACTTAGTGATCTACCAAAGCCGCGCGAGATTGAAGATATTATGAATGACGAAGATTTCCTCGATCAAAAGAGAAAAATTATGATGAACGCTTTGGAAGAAGCAACTGAACAATCTCTGGAAAACGAAACGGAAAATAATGATCAGACTGAATAAATATATTGCGGATTGCGGTATTGCATCGCGAAGAAAAGCTGAAGAGTTTATTAACGAAGGCAGGGTTACTATAAACGACAAAGTCATAGTTGATCTTACTTTCAAAGTTGATTTAGAAAAGGACAAGGTTGAGCTTGATGGTGAATTACTAAAACCATCTTCTCATGTTTATTTTCTTTTAAATAAACCCAAAGGCATTATTTCTTCCACGATAGATGAAAAGAAAAGAATAACGGTTATTGATCTAATTAAAACTAAAGAAAAAATTTATCCGGTTGGTAGATTAGATTTTAACACAACAGGTGTTTTAATATTAACAAACGATGGCGAGTTTAAAAATTTCTTGACTCATCCTAAAAATAATATTGCCCGCGTATACGAAGTAAGGCTTGAGAAACCATTGACAGATGAAGATAGAAAAAAATTGCTGAAAGGGATTTATCTTGATAACAAAAGAGGAAAATTTGCTATAATCAATTTTCCAAAACCGCGCGATAGAAAATCTGTTGAAGTAACAGCGATGGAAGGCAGAAATCATTTTGTCAAAGATATGTTCAGAGCTTTAGGGTATAATGTAATCCAGTTAAACAGAAAAAGTTTTGGCGGATTGACAGCAGATATACCGGTAGGTGAGTACCGGAAACTTTCTCAATCAGAAGTTGAATCTTTAAGAAAGAAAAATGTTAAATAAATATTTTCACTTATTGATACTGATATTTGCTTTCACGGTGAATGCACAGATTAGGAATGAGAACACTACTTCAGATTCTATTCCAAAATATGCTCAGCTTACCATTCCGGAACTCTGGTCACAAATAGAGGATATATTTAATGACCCGAGTTTTAATGGCGCAGAGTGGGGAGTGGTAATACAATCTCTTGCGAATGGAGAATATTTTTATAAAAAGAATGAGGATAAGCTTTTTACGCCTGCCTCAAATTTAAAAATTTTAACAACTGCTGCTGCACTATTTTTGCTTGGTGAAGATTATACTTACTCTACTGATGTATTTTACAGAGGTGAAATTGACGGGTCTATTCTGCAGGGTGATTTAATTATTCAGGGAAGGGGTGATCCAACTTTATCTGCAAGATTTCACGATGGCGACATGACGGCTGTGTTCAGTAACTGGGCTGACTCTCTGCTTCGCAATGGGATTGATGAAATTAAAGGCAACATTATCGGCGATGATAATTATTTTGATGATATCGGCTTGGCGCCAGGATGGTCGTGGGAAAATGAGAGCTATTGGTATTCTGCTCCAACGAGTGCTCTATCATTCAATGATAATTGCGTTGACTTAATAATCGAACCGAATAGGAATAAAAAAACAGTAGATATTAATATTCTTCCAGATATAAAATATGTTGTAATTCTGAATAATGTTGAAGTACTCGATGACGATTCAAAAGCCTCTATTGATGTTTACAGAGAACGCGGGACAAATGTGATAAATGTATTTGGTCATATCGGAGCTTATGCTGATTCTTTCAAAACATTCGTAAGTGTAAATAACCCTACCCAATTTTCTGTCGTCACTTTTAAAGACGTACTAAAAAAAAAGGGAATCAAAGTCAGTGGTTATCCTGTTGACATTGATGATATCAGCAGCCCGATTGATTATTCAAAAGCAAATTTTCTTTTTTCATATCATTCGCCTGAGCTAAAAGATATTGTAAAAGTGATTAATAAAAATTCTTACAATCTTTATGCTGAATTACTACTAAAAACGATCGGACTTGAAATAGAAGGTTTTGGTTCAACCGCTAACGGAATAAAAGCTGAAAAAACTTTTTTGAATGAGATAGGCATAAATCCTGAAAGTATCAGACTTGTTGACGGCAGCGGATTATCCAGGCTTAATCTCATTTCACCGCGCAATATTGTTGCGGTGCTTGATTACATCTACAAAAGTCCATACTTCATTCCTTTTTATAATTCACTACCAATCGCAGGCACAGATGGAACGCTCGGGAAACGCATGACTTATTCGCAGACGAGGAATAACGTACGTGCTAAAACCGGATTTCTCGAAGGCGTAAGAAGCCTTTCCGGGTATGTTTATACCGGTGATAAAGAACCAGTAGCCTTTTCGATGATTGTAAATAATTATCTTGTTCCCGATAAACTTGCAGAAAATATTCAGGATCTTATATGTTTAAGATTAGCAAACTTTAAAAGAAAATAACGGAGGCACTTTGGATAATAATCCTCAACAGGATCTTAATGTTCTTATAAAACGAAGATTAGAAGAACTTGACGAATTGACAAAACTTGGATTTGAAACATACGCTTATTCATTTGAAGTTGATTCAAATTCTGAAACTATTAAAAATAATTTTGTTGAAGGCAGCGAAATGAATGTCAAAATCGCTGGTCGCTTAATGGCTCTTCGACGCATGGGCAAAGCTTCTTTTGCGCATATTCAGGATCATCTGGGCAGAGTACAAATATATCTTAGAAAGGATGATGTGGGTCAAAGCTATGATGCCTTTAAGCTAATGGATATTGGAGATATTATTGGAGTTGAAGGATATGTTTTTAAAACTAAAACAGGTGAAATTTCTGTACACACAAAATCTTTACAACTTCTCGCTAAATCAATCAGACCTCTGCCAATACCAAAGGAAGTGATTGATGAAAATGGGAACAAAACTTTATTCGATCAATTCGTAGATAAAGAATTACGCTACCGCCAAAGATATGTTGACTTGATAGTTAATCCCCAAATAAGGAATACATTTTATTTGCGAAGTAAAGTTGTTTCTGCCATCAGAAGGCTTTTGGACTCTTACGGATATCTCGAAGTAGAAACTCCAATATTACAACCATTGTACGGCGGGGCTGCAGCAAGACCGTTTATCACGCATCACAATACTCTTGACACTGATTTGTATTTAAGAATTGCCGATGAGTTGTATTTAAAAAGATTAATTGTTGGCGGCTTTAATGGTGTTTATGAAATTTCTAAAGACTTTAGGAATGAAGGAATGGATAAAACCCATAATCCTGAATTTACTATGATGGAACTCTATGTCCCGTATAAAGATTATGAATGGATGATGAGATTCGTCGAACAGATGTTTAATTATATTTGTCAGGAAGTTTTTGGTAAGCACGAATTTGAATTTGAAAATAATAAAATAAATTTTGCCTCACCGTGGAAAAGAATTTCTATGGTAGATTCTTTACTTGACAAAACAAGCCTTAACATTGTAGATGCTTCGGTTGAAGAACTTCACGCGGCAGCTGAAAGACTTCAAGTAGAAGTTAATCCGAATGAAGGTAAAGCAAAATTGATAGACGAATTATTTAGCGTACTAATTCAACCAAAACTAATTCAACCAACTTTCGTTGTTGATTATCCATTGGAAATTTCCCCGCTTGCAAAAAAACATAGAACAAAAAAGGGAGTGGTCGAACGATTCGAGGTTTTTGCCGCCGGAAGAGAATTGTGTAATGCGTTCTCCGAATTAAATGATCCGCTTGATCAACGTGCGCGATTTGAAGATCAATTAAAAATGAAAGAAGCCGGCGATGAAGAAGCACATCAACTTGATGAAGATTTTATTCGCGCTATCGAGTATGGAATGCCCCCGACTGCAGGGTTGGGAGTTGGAATTGATAGATTGGTAATGCTTCTGACAAATGAATCTTCAATTAGAGATGTTATATTCTTCCCGCAAATGAAACCTGAAGTTCAATAATCGCTCTAAAAAACTGACTTATTTCTTAGTTTAGTTTTTGATATTTTAACATAAAAAAATGAAGCCAATTGGTTTTAATATTTTGAGTATAATTGTATTATTAACACAATTCATTTATGGTCAAAATTTAATTGTAAAGAATATTCCAATCCAATTTGAGAAACTGAATTACAGCCAAAGTTTTTTAATAGATGAATCAGAAGATAATAATTATGATCCATTGAAAACTGAAATTGATTATACAATTTTAGGAACTTTAAGTGCGCTGTATCTGGGTTCAGGAATTGGGATGCACCTATATCAACAGAAAGCCTGGTGGAGCGACCAGAAGGTACCTTTCCACTTTACAAATGACTGGGCGTATGCTCGGTCAATTGACAAAGTTGGACACTTTTTTGGAACCACTCTTCTTGCGCATGCTTTTTCTGCCGGTCTGGAAGCTGCTAACTTTTCGATTGAAGACTCATATCTATATTCTGGTATCGCCGCTTTTGCTTTTCAGATGTACGTTGAAATTGAAGATGGGTTTGGACCAAAGTGGGGTTTCAGTCCTGGTGATGCTGCTGCTGATTTTTTAGGTGCAGCATTCAGCACCAGCCAATATTATTTCCCATATTTAAAAAACTTTCAAATGAAAATCTCTTATCTGCCATCACAAAAATTTCGCAGTGGAGAAACGTTTAGCGTAATTGATGATTACGAAGGGCAGAAATATTGGTTAGCATTCAGAATGGAAGAGCTGCTTCCTGAATCTGCTGCAAAATACTGGCCTGATTTTCTTAATCTGGCTGTAGGTTATGGTGTTGATAAGTTGGATGGCGTTGGGGGTGGGGATTCCGAATTCTATTTAGGATTAGATTTCGACGCAGAACAGATTCCACTTCATGGTGAATTCTGGCAATTTATTAAGAATACACTTAACTATATTCACTTTCCATTGCCGGGAATCAGAATTTCACCGAATGCTGCATTTCTTGCTTTTGCATTTTGACAGGTAATATATTGAAATTTAGTTTTGTAATTCCGACATTAAATGAGGAAAAGCTTTTGCCGGCAATCTTGAAACAGATTTGCGTTGAAGAATTAAAATCAAAATTTGATTACGAAGTCATCGTTTCAGATGGCGGCAGTATTGATAAAACTGTTCAAGTAGCGTTAAAATATGCTGACAAAGTTACAGTGCACTCTTCTGAAAATTTGCAAAATATTGCCGAAGGCAGAAACAGAGGGGCAAAATTAGCGGCAGGTGAAAATATAATATTTATTAATGCTGATGTGTTACTTCAAAATGTTGATTCATTTTTTAACTACATCAATATGAAATTTATCAATTCTGAATTTTTAGCAATGACAACATTTGTGAAAATATTTCCCGCCGAAGAAATTTTTATTGATAAATTCTTTCACTTCTTTTTTAATCATTACTTTTACTTACTTAATTTTATTGGAATAGGGATGGGGAGGGGCGAGTGTCAGGTAATCCGTGCTCCTGTATTTCAAAAGTTAAATGGCTACAGAGAAGATATCGCTGCCGGAGAAGATTTTAATATGTTTGTAAGAATTCGCAAATTAGGAAAAGTACTTTATGCAAGAGATATTTTTGTCTTTGAATCCCCAAGAAGATTTAGAAAGCTGGGATATTTAAACATTACGAGCACATGGGTTAAAAACGGTTTCTCGGTACTGATTAGAAATAAAGCAATTTCAAAAATTTGGGAACAAGTGAGATAGTGAAAATATATTTTTACTTATTCATAGTTTTTTCAGCAGCTTGTAATATACTTGCGCAGGCTGAATATGTTCAATCGGATAATAAGGTTTACAATTTTCTTGAGCGAATGGATAATCTGAATATTATAGATGGTTACAATTCATTTGAACTTCCAAAAACGAGAAAAGAAATTTCAAGGTTACTTATTACTGTGAAAGAAAATGAGTCGCTGCTCGATAATATTGATAAAAAAATGTTAGCAGATTTTTTACTTGAATATGAATTTGAGATTTCTAATTCACTAGAACACACCTCAAAAATAATTGATTCAAATGGCTATGATTTATTTTCACAACGAAATAAATATTTGTTTTACTTTTATGATTCATCCGCTTCAATATTTATTAATGTATTTTGTGAATCGCAACTTATTTCAGCTTCTAAACCATCAATAAAAAATTCATTCGGCGGACTTGCACTTATCGGTTGAGAAATTCGCGGAACATTTATGAATAATTTTGGTTTTCTTATTTCAGGTTATAATGGCAGTGCATTTGGAGATCGCGCTTCGTCTTCACTAAGTGATAAACTAAAATTCAATTATAAGTTTAATGAGAATCAGGATTCATCTTTTTTTGATGATACTTTTGGTTACTTGACTGCAGATTTTGATTTAGTCAAATTTAAAATTGGAAGTGATAGATTAAATCTTGGTTATGGTCGGGTGAAAACTTTTCTTGGAGATAATTCGCCTTTATTTAATTATGTCTCATTAAAAATTGATTATAAATTTTTTACTTTTAGTTTTTTCCATGGAAAATTGTTGGGACAGTCAATTTCAGATACAAGTTTTATTAATGGAAGTGTTAGACAGATTGATGAAAAATATATCGGTTATCACAGAATAGGTTTTAATATTTCCAGCGATATAGATTTTGGGTTTGGAGAATTTATTATTTATGGTGACAGACCAATTGATCTCTCCTACCTTAATCCATTTAATTTTTACAAATCAACTGAGCATGCAAATAGAGATAGGGATAACTCTATGCTGTTTTTGGATTTTAATAATACTTCAATCAAAGGATTGAAATTTTATTCCACTCTCCTATTGGATGACATAGATTTTTCAAAATTGGGTACAGGTTGGTGGGGAAATCAAATGTTATTAACTATTGGTGCCTCGTCGAGCAGTTTATATGACTTAATTCCTATTGATATTAATGCTGAGTATGTTCGGGTTGATCCTTATGTCTTTTCTCATCGCTTGATTCGGAATAATTTTTCAAATTATAATTACTCGCTTAGCTCTATTTCAAATCCGAATACTTCACTTTATTATTTAGGGTTTGATTATAGACTAACTTACAGATTATCTGTTACTACCTCCTTTACTTATTTCATTCATGGAGCCAATCCCCTTAATTCTGATGGGATTATCAGCAAAAATGTCGGCGGTGATATTCAACTCGGACACAGACTATTTGATTCGGAAAATTCAAAATATTTAGATGGTGATTTAGAATACGGCAGAATATTTTCGGTTAAATTATCTTTCGAACCGATAAAACAACTTTACCTGATCTTAGATATGAACTACATTAGTGAAAATCTTCAGAGTAATTTTAAAATAGATTATTTAGTACTTTGTTTCGTCTAATTACAAGATTATAAATTTTGGATCAATTATGAATTTTGAAAAAATAAAAATTCCTTTTCTTATTTTATTTTTAGCAGTGGGAATAATTCTTGGTATTCAAATAGAAAAATTATTCTCGAGTGATAAATTGAAAGACAGCGTTGATAAATTCGAGGACGTTTTATCGCTCACGCAAAAATATTATGTAGAGGATGTTGATACGCAAAAATTAGTTGAGGATGCAATCAATGGTTTACTTGCCGATTTAGATCCACATTCAGTTTATATTCCCGCAAATCAGCTTGAAAATATTGAAGAATCTTTTCGAGGTGACTTTGAAGGAATAGGGATCGAGTTTCAGATAGTCAATGATACAGTTGTGGTCGTTTCATCTATCACCGGTGGACCGAGTGAGCAGCTTGGTATTTTACCCGGCGACAGAATTATTAAGGTAGATGGAAAAAATTTTATTGGTGTATCAACTGAGAAAGTGCAAGCCACTTTGCGTGGAGAAGCAGGAACAAAGGTGAATGTTGCAATACTTCGAAATGGCAACAAAGATCTTATTGATTATGAAATAACTCGTGATAAAATTCCTCTTTATTCCATTGATTCACATTTGATGATAGACCAGCAGACCGGATATGTCAGTGTTTCAAGATTTTCTGAAACTACTTTCGATGAACTAAAAAGCTCTTTGAATGATTTAAAGAAAAGCGGTATGACACAGTTAATTTTAGATTTGAGAAGTAATCCGGGCGGCTATCTCAAACAGGCAGTGGATATTTCTGATCTGTTTATTGATGGCAAGAAAAAAAGCGTTTTTACAAAGGGAAGAAGATCGGAATACAATGAGGATTATAATGCTTCGAAATATTCGGAGTATGAAAAAATTCCATTAATCGTTCTGATTAACCACGGCAGTGCATCTGCAAGTGAGATAGTTGCAGGCGCTATTCAAGATTGGGATCGCGGTTTAATAATAGGTGAAACTTCATTTGGGAAAGGTCTCGTTCAAAAACAATTTGATCTTTCTGATAATTCAGCAATACGGTTAACCATTTCAAAATATTATACCCCCTCCGGTCGTTCTATTCAGCGCGATTATAAAACTATAAAAAGTAAAGATGATTATTATGCTGACGCTCAAAATCGAGTGGAAGTTGAAGGCGAAAATATAGAACACAATACTGAAAGCGATTCATCTGCAGAATATTTTTTAACTGAAAGCGGCAGAAAAGTTTTTGGAGGTGGTGGTATCACGCCGGACTACATTGTAAAAAATGAAAAACTAACTGACTATTCAACCAATCTTTTAAAAAATAATGTTTTTTATGAATTTGTACTCAAATACTTAGACATAAACAAAAACAATATTCTGTCGGTGTTTAATGGCGAACTCAAAAAATTTAATTCAACATTTGAGTTAAATGAAACTGAGATAAATAACCTTATTAAATTTGCAGAAAACAAAGAAGTAAAATTTTCGAGTGAAGATTTTACCAAAGATAAAAGTTATATACTTACGCGCCTAAAAGCAGAAATTGCACGAAACTTTTGGAAAAATGAAGGATGGTACTCGATCATGATTAAAAGTGATGATCAAGTATCGAAAGCATTAACTTTGTTTTCCGAAGCCAAATCAATCGCAAACTTAAAATGAAAAATTTACTTTAACTATTTTAATATTAGTTGTATTCTTTTTTTATGCGGGGCAAACCATCTTCTGTCAGAATCATTCGTCAGCTAAGAAAGACTATAAATTTCTTCTTGATGGTGAAGATTTGACTTATGTCGTACGGTTTGGTCCGATCGAACTTGGGGAAGTAAGAGTAAAAGTCCAAAATGTAATTAAAGAAAATAACCATAATTATTTTTTAACGATTGGCTATATTGATTCGTATTCCGGAGTACCATTTGTTGATCTCCATCAAATTTATGAAAGCAAATTCGACACAACTTATTATCCGGTTTTTTTTAGAGGGACTATTAAGGGGGAGGAAGATACTACTTTTACTGAATATCACTTCGATAAAAAAAATATGAAAGTAAGGGTGATAAAAGGAAACCGTTCACCGAAAGATATTTGGACAGATACAACCGGCAAAATGGAATCTTTTTACCAGGATGGTCTGTCATTATTTTATTACGCCAGAATGAAACTTGGTAAGAATCACTCTGAAAACATTCCCTGTTTTGTTGCTGAAAAAAAAGAAAAGACCATTATAAATTTTCATAACGAGCCTGAAGGAGTTTCGATTGATGCTGTTGACTATGACATTGACTGCATACATCTCGATGGCAATACAGATTTTGTCAGCATTTTTGGCTTAACAGGATATTTTGAAGGATGGTTCTCTAACGACGAAGCTTCAATTCCAATTGTCGCAAAGATGAAGGTCATTATCGGCAACATTACTTTAGAACTAAAAAAATGGAAGCGCACAGGATGGAACCCCCCGGTTTACAAAAATTAGATTCCGAACAAAAGTTGTTTCCGTACCAGGATTCATTTCCTAAAATAGAATCAACTGTATTTCTGGCATCAGGAGTAAAAATTATTGGTAATGTCGAGATTGGAAAAAGCTCCAGTGTCTGGTATAACTCCGTTATTCGCGGAGATGTACATTATATAAAAATAGGTGCACGAACTAACATTCAGGATTGCTCAATGCTTCATGTTACGAATGGGAAATTTCCACTAAACATTGGAAGTGAAGTAACTATTGGGCACTCAGTTACACTTCATGGCTGCATTCTTCATGATTTATGTTTGATAGGGATGGGTGCAATAATTCTTGATGGAGCAATTGTTGAAAAATATTCCATCGTGGCAGCTGGTTCGGTTGTTAAACAAAATTTTGTTGTCCCTTCCGGGAAATTAGTTGCTGGAGTACCGGCGAAAATAATTCGGGACTTGACTGAAACTGAAATAAATGATTTTGAAAAATCTGCCGAACGTTATGTTAATTACACAAAAATTACAGTTGATTCGTTGATAAAATTTGCAAATAAATTACGCGGGTAACTTAATTGATTAAAAATCTCGTAATTAATACTTCAGGCTATACATTGAAGAAAAGATCTATTCACTCTTTTGTTGGAAAAATTAAACGGCATCTGCAAATTGAAATTGAAGCTTTAACAATAAATTTTATTTCAGCAAATGATTTGCTTGAAATAAATAAAAAATATTTAAACCACGATTTTTATACAGATATTATTACGTTCAATTATTCCGGTGATAATAAATTAATTGATGGGGAAATTTTTATTTCGTATGAAAATGCCATAGAAAATGCTAAAAAGTATAAGGCGAATTTTTTAGAAGAAATCGGGAGATTAATAATTCATGGAATTCTTCACTTGACAGGATTAAACGATAAAGGTAAATCAGAAAAAATATTAATGAGAAAAAAAGAAAATGAATTGCTTAATATGTTTAAATTTCTTTTATTGCAGTAGAATGAAATCCAATAAGTGTATATTCAATTTAAGAACTGAGTCATTTTAAAATTTCAATCTATATGATTCATTCCAAATAAATCAGAAAGCAAATAGTATAAATGTCAAAAAATTTAGTGTTAGTCGAATCACCTTCTAAAGCAAAAACAATAAATAAATATCTTGGTAAAAATTTTATAGTTGAAGCTACTATCGGGCATATCAGGGACTTACCAAAAACTAAACTTGGAGTTGATGTAGATAAAAATTTTGAAGCTCAGTACTTGAATATTCGTGGGAAAGGCGATGTAATTAAAAAGATCAAATCGCTGGCGAATAAAAGTAAAAACATATATATCGCTACTGACCCTGACCGTGAAGGCGAAGCAATTGCACAGGATATCGCTGATATTCTTAACGGCAATAGTGAAGCTTTACTTCACCGGGTTTTATTTAATGAAATTACCAAAACCGGAATTGAACGTGCAATGAAATCCCCGAGAGAAATTGACAGTCATCTTGTGTTTTCTCAGCGGGCAAGAAGAGTAATGGATAGAATAATCGGATATAAAATCAGCCCATTTTTATGGAAGGCTGTCATCGAAATTTCAGGTAGCGGCTCAGTATCTGCCGGTCGAGTTCAATCAGTAGCATTAAAAATAATTTGTGATAGGGAAGTACTGATTCAAAATTTTGTCCCAACAGAATATTGGTCAATTTGGGCTGTCTTTGAAACAGAGCAGAAAGAATCTTTCAAGGCAAAACTATTCAGTATTAATAAAAATGAAATTAAAATTCCTCCTAAACCTCAGATGTCTGAAGAAGAGTGGAAAGAATTTTACAATGAATATTTCGCAATAAGAAATCAAGCTGAAGCTCAAAGTATTTATGACAGAATAAATAAGCTAAAACAGTTTATTATCTCGAATATTTCAAAAAGACAAATTAAAAGAAATGCTCCAGCACCATTCATAACTAGTACAATTCAATCGGAAGCCTCCCGCAGACTTGGTATGCGCCCGAAGCAAACTATGATGCTTGCTCAAAAACTTTATGAAGGAATTGAACTTGGAACCGAAGGTACAGTTGGACTAATTACTTATATGAGAACTGATTCCACTCGAGTTAGTGACGAAGCTTTAACCAGTGTAAGAGAATTTATTAATACGAAATTTGGTAACGAATATCTGCCGGAAAAGCCAAATACTTTTACTGCAAAAGGGAAGAGCAATGTTCAAGATGCTCACGAAGCAATTAGACCTACATCATTAAAATTTACACCGGAATTTGTGAAACCCTACCTTGATAGTAGAACATTTAAATTGTACGAATTAGTTTGGAAACGATTTGTTGCCTCACAGATGGCGCCAGCTTTAATGGAAACTACTGTTGTTGAAATTACTGCACAAGAATTTGTTTTTAGAGCCTTGGGCACTACGATTCTTTTCAGCGGCTTTCAACAAATGTATGAGGAAATTTTGGAGCCTAAAGAAAATGCTGAAGAGAAAGAAGAATATCGAAATGAAAAAATTCCTCTTGGGCTTGAAAAAGATCAATCACTAAAGCTATCCGAGTTAAAAGAAACTCAGCACTTTACAAAACCTCCTGCACGGTTCACCGAGAGTTCTTTAATTAAAGAGTTGGAAAGCAAAGGCATTGGAAGACCAAGCACTTATGCGCAGACAATCAGCACGATACAGGATAGAAAATATGTCCTGCTTACTGAAAAAAAATTATTTCCAACAAAGCTTGGAATTGAGGTGAACAAAATACTCGTCAAAAACTTTCCAAATATTATCAACGAAGACTTTACAAGTAAAATGGAAAGTGAGTTAGACGAAATAGCCCAGGGCGAAAATAATTATATCAAAGTCTTGAATGATTTTTATACTCCTTTTAATCAAACATTAAAGCAGGTTGAGGCTAATATTGAAAAAATAATTTGTGATTTGTGCGGACACGAAATGGAAATTAAAATTGGTAGATTCGGTAAATACTTAGCTTGCAGCAATTACCCGACTTGTAAAAATATTAAATCATTTAGAGATATTGCTTCCCAAAATAGTGAGCCGGAATACACTGGCGAGAAATGCGAAAAATGTGGCAACAGAACTGTTTTCCGGAATGGAAAATTTGGACGATTCATTGGCTGCGAAAAATATCCTGAGTGCGATTTTATAAAGAATCTTGACACTGGTGTTAGCTGTCCTAAGTGTAAAGAGGGGATGGTAGTTGAGCGGCAGTCAAAACGCAAAAAAATATTTTATAGCTGCTCAAGATATCCCAAATGTGATTTTGTAAGTTGGAATAAGCCTGTCAGTGAACCTTGTCCTAATGCTGATTCAAATTACATGGAAAAAAAGTATAGTGTAAAAAAAGGAAATTATTTTAAATGTCCTGTTTGTGGTGAAGAAAAAATTATCCAGCAAGTTGAAGAAACTGTAAATGATTTATGATGAGCATTGCAAAAATTGTTGATCAATACCTTGAGGAACTGGAATTTGTCAGAAGATATTCTTTAATGACAGTTGAAGCTTATAAGGGTGATTTATTAGCCTTCAGAGACTTTTCAATAAGCTGTTCAAAACTGAATATCGAAGATATAACTGAAAAATTTATTAAGTCATTTCTAATGAAGCTTAGTCAATCAGGTTTGGATAAAAACTCTATATCAAGAAAACTCTCTGCGGTCAGAGGATTATTTAAGTATGCATTTCAGAATAATTATATTGAGATTAATCCAACATCGGACTTAACCAACCCGAGATTGTCGAGAAAATTACCCGGAATAATATCAGTAGATTCTACAGACATGCTTTATAAAATTATTGATCAGAAAGATGATGATCCTATCCTGGTAAAAGCTATTTTTGAAGTGCTTTACGGTTGTGCTTTAAGACGAAGTGAACTATGTAATTTACTAAGCATTGATGTAGATTTGAATGAGCAGACTCTAAGAATAACTGGTAAGGGTGATAGAACTAGAATCGTTCCTATCGGGGATAAATCAAAACAAGTTTTAGAAAAATACATTCTTCAGAGGCAAAATATTTTTAACGGAAAATATTTTTTCACGACTAGTGATGGCAAAAAAATATATCCACAAATGGTTTATAGATTAGTTAGAAAATACTTATCTCAAATTACTGATATCAAAAAACGAAGCCCGCACATACTTAGACATAGTGCTGCAACTCATATGCTCGATAACGGAGCAGATATTCTTGCAGTTAAAGAAATACTAGGTCATCAAAATCTTTCGACGACTCAGATTTACACTCATGTTAGTATTGAAAGGCTAAAATCAACTTATAAAAAATCACATCCAAAATCATAATTTCGGAGGATACAATGAACATTTCAATAACGGCCAGAAAGTTTAAAGCTCACGATACACTTAAAACTTTCATTAAAGATGAAGTTTCATCATTAGAAAAATTTTACGATGGAATTTTAAGTGCTGATGTGATACTCAGTTACCAAAAAGCGAAAGAAGATTTAAAAACTGCCGAAATAATCGTGAAGATTCCCGGTCAGATTTTAAATGCTGCTCACGAAACTGACGATTTTAAAAAGTCGGTTACTGCCTCAGTAGAAAAGTTAGCCCGACAATTAGACAAAACAAAATCTAAAAGAACAACAGCTAGACATAAATGATTAAAATTGACCACAAAGCAATTAGTAAAAAAGAATCCATCACTGTCGATTTTTTTTATACAAATGCAAAAAAGCTTGCAAAACTTACTTTACAAAATGAAACTGTAAATCTTAAAAAATTTATTTTTGATCAAAATTTGCACAGACCCGGTTTAGCATTAGCCGGGTTTGTGGATTTATTTTCTTATAAAAGAGTGCAGGTATTTGGCAATACTGAAATGCATTATCTTGCTCAACTTGATGACAGTCAAAAAAGGAAAACTCTTTCCCGGGCTTTCAGTTTCGATCTACCTTGTGTGATTTTAACTGATGGGAACAAACCATTCCCGGTATTAATTGATGAAGCAAACAAACATGAAATACCCGTATTCGTTTCAAGCCACGCCACAACTAAATTAGTTTATCTCGTAAGTGACTTTTTAGATGATCAGTTCGCACCGCGTATTTCTTTACACGGGTCGTTTGTTGACGTATATGGAGTCGGAATTCTTTTTGTCGGCAAATCCGGTATCGGGAAAAGTGAAGTCGCTCTTGATCTCGTTGAACGGGGGCACCGGCTGGTTGCAGACGATATAATTATTTTTACAAAAAAGGGTGAAGGTATCCTCATGGGAACCGGAACTAATTTAGCCAAACATTTTTTAGAGATTAGAGGATTAGGAATAATAGATATTTCTAAAATGTTTGGAATCCGTGCAATTAGATTCCAAAAAAGATTAGAAATAATAGTAGAATTAGAAGTTTGGGACGAAAAAGGGGAGTACACTCGAACAGGTCTTGACGAAACCACAATTTCTATTTCTGAGGTTGATGTTCCATACGTCAAATTACCAATATTCCCTGGGAAAAACATCACTGTTATTTCGGAAGTAATTAGCCTGAATTACCTCTTAAAACATTACGGTTATGATGCGGCAAAAGAGTTTCAGGAAAAATTAAATGTTGAATTACGCACTAAACAAAAGGGAATTCAAAGAGGTGTTGACTATTTTGAACATGATTTCGAATAATTAAATTCTTCACTTGACAAATCACTCTTATTTGCTTAGATTCCGTCCCTAAATTATGAAAAAATTTTATTACTTTTCGCGCCAAAAACTAAAGTTTATTGAAATAAAAAACTTTAGGAGAAAGTTGCTATTGTCTTTAACTTCAGCAACTTTCATGATTTCTTTGATAGTTTTTGGTGTTTATACGGTCATTTCCAACTTTACTAATTCTAAATCTGACATCAAAGTTTTAATTGCTGAAAATAATGCCCTTAAAAGTAAACTAATACAAATTTCAGATCAATTTAGCTTATTAAGTACTGAACTTGATAGTATCTCTTCGAAGAACAATGATTTGAGAATTATGGCAAACTTGCCTCCATTATCTGAAGATGAAAGACAAGTTGGAGTGGGTGGAAATAAAATTTTTAGTGACTTAGATTTCTCAAGTTTATCTGGAAATGAAGATATTAGTTCCGCATTGGCGCTTGTTGATGAGGTTACAAGAAAACTTGAGTTTGAAAAAAATTATTACAAAAAAATCACCGCAAAACTTAAAGAGAATAAAATTCTTTATGAATCCATCCCTGCATTAAAACCTTGTGCAGGTACATTAGCTGAGCATGGTTTTGGAATGCGATTTCATCCGATACTTCACATAAATAGAATGCACGACGGGGTGGACATCATAACCGATACCGGAACGCCTGTTTATGCTCCAGGTAATGGAACAGTGACTTTTGCGGGCAGCAGGAACGGTTATGGACTTTGTGTTGTGATTGACCATGGCTTTGGATATGAATCGCTGTATGCACATTTATCCAGCTCAAATGTTAAGGTAGGTCAAAAAATAAAACGAGGAATGAATATAGCGAGATCAGGAAATTCAGGCTTATCAATCGGTCCACATCTTCATTATGAGGTTCATCATGATGGTGTCAAACTAAATCCTGAAGACTTTTTCTTTCAAGATCTTGCAGTATTTGACTTAAATAAAATTAAATAAAGGGTAGAAGAGAACTAAATGATTTGGACTGTTGAATTAGCATCATATTTAGATGATGCACCTTGGCCCGCTACTAAAGAAGAGTTAATCGAATATACCGAAAGAATCGGCGCACCCTATGAAGTGCTCGAAAATTTAATGGAGCTTGATGATTCTGATGAGCCTTATGAATCCATTGAAGATATCTGGCCTGATTATCCATCGGATGAAGATTTCTTTTATAATGAAGATGATTACTAATTAGCCATAACCGTGTTAAAATATCTTGATCAGATAGTAGGTCAACCAAAAGTAGTAAAACTTCTTTCAAATTTTTTAAATTCCGATAAAATACCCCACGCATTTTTGTTTACAGGTGAAAATGGTTTAGGTAAAGAAAATGCAGCCTTATGTTTTTCAAAAGAATTAAATTCAACTCACAATTCTGAAGATGTAATCAGTCAAATCTCGAATCTTGCCGAGCCGTTTGTAAAATATATTTTCCCTTTACCAAGAGGGAAAAATGAAGATAATGAATCCTCTCCCTATGAAAAACTAAATTCAGATGAGATGACTTCAGTCAAAGATGAACTTCAAAAAAAAATTAGTAATCCCTATTATAAAATATCCATACCTAAAGCTAATTTAATAAAGGTAAATAGCATCAGGGATTTGCGAAAATTTATATCAATGAGTTATTTAGATGTAAATTACAGAACGGTTATTATCTCTGATGCGCACCTCATGAATGAGGAATCACAAAATGCTTTGCTCAAGAATCTTGAAGAACCTCCAAGCGGTGTAATATTCATTTTAATTACATGCAAACCAGATATGCTTCGCGAAACTATTAGATCGCGTTGCTGGGAGATTAAATTCAATTTCCTGAAAAATGAAAATATAACATCTATTCTGACTAAATATTTTAATTACAGTAAAGTGCAAGCAGAAAATTATGCAGCCTTCTCCTTGGGTTCGATAAATGAATTTCTCTTCATTGAGGGTATTGATTTTGAAGATTTTTTAAATAGAACAATAGTCATACTGCGATTTTCTCTGGGCAGAAAGTTTCATTCAGCAATCGATGAAATAAATAAAATTGTTGCAAATGATATAGATTCTTTTAAACTACTCTTATTCTTGATCTTAAGATGGTTTAACGATCTTCAAAAGTTTAAAGTTCAAAAAGAAATTTCTTTTTTCGTAAATCACAAAGAAACTTTTCAAAAATTTTTGACTAAATTTCCAGAAATAAAATATCTAAAAATTGTAACAAAGATTGAAAATTTAATTTCTCTTTGCTCAAAAAATATTAACCTTAATATTCTAATTTCAGATTTGGCTGTGGAGCTCGGAAAATTTACAGTTGAAACCGGAATCAGAACAGATAAATCAACCCAGAAAATTAGAGGCTGAAATGAAAAAAGTAGTAATAACACATGCTAAAAGAACTCCAATCGGAAGTTTTAATGGATCACTTTCCCCATTTAGTGCAAGTGAATTAGGAAGCATCGTAATCAAAAGTCTAATTGAAGAATCACGGATTGATGTCAAATCAATTGACGAAGTGATAATGGGTAACGTACTTACCTCAGGGATGGGGCAGGCTCCTGCTCGTCAAGCTGCAATTTTTGCCGGACTTACCGATCACACCGAGTGCCTAACGGTTAATAAGATGTGCGGTAGTGGACTTAAAGCCGTAATGTTAGCTGCTCAGGCTATAATTGTCGGTGATGCAGAAATAATAATCGCAGGTGGACAAGAAAGTATGACAAATTCACCCTATGTCCTACCAAAGGCGAGAAATGGATATAGACTTGGCAATGGAGAAATTGTTGATACAGTAGTTTATGATGGATTATGGGATAAGTACAACAATATTCACATGGGAAGTTGTGCCGAAAAATGCGCTAAAGACTTTCACTTCACAAGAAATGAATTGGATGAGTTTGCAGCCGCATCATATAGGAAAGCACTTGACGCTCAGAATTCGGGTAGATTTGAGAATGAAATTACAAAAGTCACAATTTCTAACAAATCTGGTTCCGTAGTTTTTGATAAAGATGAAGAGCCACAAAAAGTTAATTTTGGAAAGATACCCGCACTAAAGCCTGTATTTCAGAAGGATGGTGTAGTTACAGCAGCCAATGCTTCCAGTATCAATGACGGTGCATCAGCATTGTTAGTTATGTCTGAGGAAAAAGCAATTGAACTTGGGTTTAAACCTTTAGTAGAAATAATTGCACAGAGTTCTGCGGCAAAAGCTCCAATAGAGTTTACTACTGCACCTGCAGATGCTATATCGAAACTTTTAAACAAATCAAATCTAAAAGTTTCTGACATAGATTTATTCGAGATCAACGAAGCATTTGCTGTAGTTTCATTAGCGGTAAATAAAATTCTTGCTCTTAACCCTGATAAGATAAATGTAAATGGCGGAGCAGTCGCACTTGGTCATCCGATAGGTGCCAGCGGTGCAAGAATTTTAACTACATTGATTTATGAAATGAAAAAAAGAAATTCTATCTATGGTGTCGCTTCCTTGTGTATTGGAGGGGGAGAGGCATCTGCTTTATTAATTAAAAATTTTAATAGTTAAGGGGTCACTAAATGGATATTAAAAATATTGCTGTAATCGGAGGCGGAACTATGGGTAATGGTATTGCCCACGTTTTTGCGCAGTATAATTTCAAAGTTCATCTTGTCGAAATGAACAACCAATTAATTGAAAAAGCTATGGCGACTATCAACGGTAATATAGATCGTCAGGTAAAAAAAGGAATTTTAGTCGAAGAGAGAAAATCCGAAATATTAAATCATATCATCCCAACTATTGGAATTGAAAGTATTCCTGAAAACACTGATTTGGTTATAGAAGCTATTTATGAAAATAAAGATGCTAAATTAAATATTTTCAAATCCTTAGATAGTACGCTGAATCAAAATTGTATTTTTGCTTCAAATACTTCATCCATTTCAATTACAGAATTATCCAGTAAAAATCGCCCTGATAAATTCATTGGAATGCATTTCATGAATCCAGTTCCTGTAATGAAACTTGTTGAAATTATTAGAGGTTATTCAACAAGCGACGAGACATTTCAAACTATAAAAAACTTATCATTGCAACTTGAAAAAACACCGGTGGAAGTATTTGATTATCCAGGGTTCATTTCAAATCGAATATTAATGCCGATGATCAATGAAGCGATTTTTACTTTAATGGAAGGGGTAGCATCAGCCGAAGATATCGATGTTGTAATGAAGTTGGGTATGAATCATCCCATGGGACCTTTGACACTTGCTGATTTTATCGGGCTTGATGTTTGCCTTGCCATTATGAATGTACTTTATACTGGCTTCAATGATTCAAAATACAGACCTTGCCCTTTGTTAAAAAAAATGGTGGCAGCGGGAAAACTCGGCAGGAAAACAAAAGAAGGTTTTTTTAAATACTAAAATGGTCCTGATTGAAATCAGTCAAAAGAAAATATTTACAGAAATATTTAATTAAAATTAGAAACGCCCAACGCTGGTTCAGAAAATACTTTAATAGATTTTCATTTCCAGAGTACACTTCATTCACTCTTTTCTCCTTACTGATAGGAATTGCAGTCGGTTTAGCAGCGGTTTTTTTTCACAATTCAATTGAGTTTTTCAATAAGATATTCTTTGAAAAAACAAAAGATGGACTATACTTTTTAGGAGCCGCCTCGGTAATATTTTTACCTGCGATTGGAATGTTGATTCAATCATTTATGATCAGGTCCTCGCCTAATATCGCAAAGCAAAAGGGGGTCTCAGAAATTATAAAATCGGTTGCTACAAGGAATGCATTCATACCTTTTAGAACAACTTTGTTCCATTTTATTGCACCCGTAGTGTGTATCGGCTCAGGTGGTACATTAGGCCCGGAAGGTCCGGCGGCGCAATTAGGCGGGGGTATCTCAAGTAAAATTTCACAAATATTTAATTTTACCGATGAAAGAAGAAAAATCTATACAGCGGCTGGAGCAGGTGCAGCTATTGCTGCGATATTTAACACACCCCTTGGAGGAGTATTTTTTGCACTGGAAATTGTTTTATTGAATGATTTTCGGACAGCTACTTTTTCTTCTTTAATTATTGCTTCAGTTACAGCAAGTACAATTTCACGAATATTTTTAGGCAATGAATCTATTTTTATTTTCTCTGTTAATGCTTTTGAACAATATTCTCACCTCATTTATTATATTTTACTTGGACTGGTCAGCGGTTTTTTATCCTTATCCTTTATCAAGTATTCAGCTATTGTAAAAAGATTATTTCTTAAAAAAATATATACATCAAAAATTCCTCAATGGCTAGTGATGTCTTTCGTAGGGATTTTGGTTGGGCTTGCAGGCTTTTACTTCAAAGAAATTTATGGCATTGGATATTCATCTATCAACGAAATTTTAGCAATTTCATTAACCTGGAAAATAGTTTTAGTATTGCTTGGTCTAAAATTTTTACTTGTTCCATTAATCTTATATTCTGGTGGTTATGGCGGTGTATTTGCTCCATCGCTATTTATGGGAGCTTGCCTCGGATATCTCTTCACCATTTTATTAAATATCTTTTTTGGAATTACGGTGGATACAACTACAATGATTCTTGTGGGAATGGGTGCAGTTCTTGGAGGGATCAATACCATACCTATCTCGGCGATTATGATAATTTTTGAAATGACACAGGAGTATTCTTTTATACTTCCATTGATGCTTGCAGTTATATTTAGTACTACCGTTGTACAATTGATTTTGAGAAACTCAGTTCATGTGAAAAATTTAGAAGCAGAGGGATTTAAGCTTACTGATATTTCAGAAAAGAATATTCTTACTGATCTTCTTGTTTCAGAAATAGAGTTACATCCGATAGAATTAATACCAGACGAAACATCCTTGCCCGTGTTAACCTCAAAATTTATCGAAAACCCCAATAGTTCTTTTTATACTACTAATGCTGAAGGAAAGATTTCGGGTATTATTTCGGAAAACGAACTTCGTCCAATTATCACAGAATATGAATCTTTGAAAGATGTTATTGTAGCGAAGGATATTATAAATCCGGATGTATATTTTATAGAAGGAACTGATAGTCTCGATTATGTTCTTAAATTATTTTCAAAATATAACTATGATCAATTTCCAGTGATTAGTTCTGGAGATTCATCAATAATATTGGGCTCGATTACAAGGCAGCAAGTATTGGAAATATATAACCGGGAAAGTTTAAAGAATAATTTAGCTGAAGGACTTGCTAGAGAATTTCGATCACTCGAACGATATAGCTCAATAAAAATAAGTGAGGGGTTCTCTATAATTGAATTACCTGTACCGTCAAAATTTATTGGAAAAAGTTTATCAGACTTGCGTCTGCGAAATAAATTCGGATTAGAAATATTAATGATAAAACAGGCTGCGGAATTTTTAGTTGATAACTCGAAATTAGAGATCAAGCAACCAGACGCAAATTATTTATTAAACCAGAATGATATTTTGATCATTTTTGGTCGGGATGAGAAGATTCAACATTTTCGTGAGATGTAACTTCATTTTGTCCTATAATGTATATTATGTAAACTTAGATAATTATCAGATATAGCCTTTATATTTTAGATAAAATAATACTGCCACCACAATGAATAATAATAATCCATAACTACTCCTCTTCTTAGTAGTGAACTTTCGTGAGCGTGAGAATCCTAATTTCTTTTTCTTTTTTTCTTGAGGATCATCTTCAGGTTTGTAAAACCTTGGTTGATAATCAAAAATTCTATGTCGAGGTTTTTTCATAAACATAAAAAACTTTCTAATTCATCAAAGTATTTACAAAAGTTCCGGATCAAAATTTTGCAGGTCATCAATTTTTTCACCAACGCCAATATATTTTACCGGAATCTTTAATTTATTTGTAATATGGAAAATAATACCACCTTTTGAAGTTCCATCAATTTTTGTTAAAACGAGACCAGTTAACTTTACAACTTTCCCAAATTCTTCTGCTTGCTTAATGGCATTTTGACCGGTAGTTCCATCTAATACAAGCAATATTTCATTCGGAGCATATTGCAGTTTTTTATTGATAACTCGATTTATCTTTCCCAGCTCATCCATCAAATTTGATTTATTGTGAAGTCTTCCGGCTGTATCAATTAGTACAACATCATAACTTCCTTCAATAGCTTGATTAATCGTAGCATAAGCAACTGCTGCAGGGTCACTTCCTTGCTGACCACTTACTATCTTTACGTTTGCTCTTTGTGCCCATACATCAAGTTGTTCATTTGCTGCTGCGCGAAAAGTATCTGCAGCTCCGACAATCACTTTTAATCCGGCTCGCTTAAAATTATGAGATAGCTTACCTATTGTAGTTGTCTTCCCTGCTCCATTCACACCGACTATAAGAATAACGTAGGGTTTATATTTAATTAATTCTTCATCAAAATTTGTTTTTGGGGTTGAATTAAGGATGTTATGCAGTTCACTTTTAACCGCACTAATCAGATTTGTATTCGATCTATCCGAAGTGCTCCGAAGTTTAATTCTCACATTATCAATAATTTGAACCGAAGTTTCATAGCCAATATCAGAAGTAATCAGAATCTCTTCTATTTCTTCAAGAGTTTTATCATCAATGACAGCCTTCCCGGAAATAACTTCTGTGATCGAATTTAAAAGCTTTGTCTTTGTCTTGGACAGACCTTCTTTCAGCCTGCCCAAATTTATATTCTTAAATATTCCCATTTGTTATTTTTTTTGTAATAGGTTTGGTTTGAAAATTTGTACTGCGCGAAACAGATAAATAGAAAATGATAAATAAAGAAGAGTTATACTGGAATAGTAAAAACTTTTAAACAATAAACCATTCTGATCAATTCGCAAAATGATTAGAAGAATCACTAATCCAATATTAAATACAGCAATTTTGCCTGGAATATTTGATGGTAGAACCTTGCCTAATTTCTTTGAAACGAATACTCCACCTAAAAAAATTAATCCATCCCGCAGAAGAATCAAAATGATGTAATACGGTGTTATCAAATTTAGTAGAAACAGTTTCGTAACTATTACTGCAACTGCAATTTTATCAGCGAGTGGATCAATTATCTTTCCAAGCTCAGTCACTTCATTATATTTTCTTGCGAGTCTTCCATCCATTATATCAGTATAGGCGATAAGAATGCAAATTGAAAATGCCACATATCTCCACACTGGCTCCTGAAGGTAATCCAGAACAAACCACATCGGTATGGCAAGAAGCAATCTGAAAAAACTTAACAGATTAGATTTCGTATATATTTTATTAATTTGAACTATCATTTAATTACGGCAAACTTTCCAATTTTTTCTTCAAGTTCTTCACCAAGCTCGTCCTGTTTAATCACTCGATAAAAATAAATACCTGATCCGATTTCATCTCCGTTGAAATTGCGAAGATTAAATTCCAAGCCCCCATCCCCGTTCTTTTCCTCAAGTTCATTTATTTTGACCCCGTCAATTGTCCAGATGGTTACTTTAGCGTACTGCGGTAGATTGGCAAAAGTCATTTTTAATCCGGTTTCATCAGCTCTTACAGGATTAGGATAGACAAAAACATTATCAAGATTTTCTGCAAACTTGGTTAATACGATATAACTTCCAGCACCTTCCCCAATGGCAATATTCCCGGTTATATTTGAAGAGAAAATGTTTTTTAATTGCAAGGTATATTGAATACCAATAGAACCAACCGGTTTGTTTTTATCTATTGTTAAGTAGAGTACCTTTTTATCGGCAGGATCTAGTTTTGCAGAGACGACTTTATTATCGGGATTAAATCTATAATTAGATAAATCATTTATTGAATTTTCATCTAATTCCAGATTGAAAATTAGTTTAACATTATTTTGATCAATTATATCAAACGAGGAGATAAAGAAATCTTCAATCTCAATTATATCATTCACAATAAATGAAATTGAATCACTTTCGATAGGCGACCCATAATCATCTTTCAAATTATTTACATAAAGAGTGTTCGAACCTAAAGGTAAATTATTTTTGAAAGAAAGCAAATATGAAAATTGATCATTAGGTGAAATTGAGTTTGGAAATCCAAAATTTTTAATTTCAAAAGACTCAAGATTTTCAATCGTTGTATTCACTCTTTCTGAAAATCTGACAACTACAGATTTTGAACTTTTACTTTCTGCCGATTGCAGCTTTGCCGGTAAATGGGTAAATACTTTTATCACAGAACTTCGCGACGAATAAGGGTAGGTCTTGGAGTAGTCAACTCCTTCCAAAGAATAAAAATAATCTTCGTTAACATTCAAATTAAAATCAAGATATTCGTGTGAATCAGTTGAATCAATAAAGGATTGGTAGTTTTCCTCAGTTCCCCTGTAAATCCTGTATGAATTCGCGTTCCCGCTCCAATTCAATTTGATAGAGTTTTCATTTAAACTGAATCCAGTTAAATTGTTAGGCACCGAAGGCTGATCAGTAAGTGAAAACTCAGAGAAAGTAATTCCGTTAGAAGTCGGAAATCCTATTTCCAAGATATTATTTGTATTCAGATCACCTACAAAAATTGTATTTGAATTTATATTTTCTTTAAATGATATTATTTTTGTTGCACCATCCTTTAGCTTTAAAATATAGGAATAAGGAAATACAAAAGCGAGCAATTCATCTTTCCCATCATTATCAATATCTGCAAATCGTATTGCTTGTTCAGATTTCTGAAACGTCGAATTAAATTCGATTGATGCATCAATAAGACCCTGGTCATACAACACATTAAATTGATCGTTCTTTAAGTTGAAAACTATTAATCTATAAAATGGTGCTATATCAATCTCCTCAATTGAATGGAGAAGGACTGCCATATCAATTGTTCCATCACCATCATAATCACCGCTTGTTAAAAAAGAAGACGAACTCAAAAACCCGGTTTCGATAACACTTCCCTGCTGATAATTACCGGCGCTAACAATATCATAATTAAAAATGTCGCCATCAGTATCAACGAACCAGATTTCATTTTTTCCGTCACTATTCATATCCACTAATAGAGCGTTAGGAGAATCAAAAACCTGACCGCCAAATCCATTAGCAGTAAAGTTTACCAACGATTTTTTATTACTAATTGAAAAATCACTGCCAATATTATAAATGGCTGCTGAAGTGTCGCTGTCCAAAACCATTAAATTGGTAAGACCGTCTCCATCCACATCTTTAGCAAACACAGGCCAGAAGCGTTCACCAACTCGAGAAAATTTTTGAATCATATGAGAGGAAAAAGTATCTGCCTGTTCATAGAAAAATCCATCATAAACAAAATAAGTGAGCATGTCTTTTTTCTGATTATTGTTAAAATCACCAAAGTCCTTAACAATTTGATCACTTAATGAATCTTCTTTTTGTAGCCATTCAGAATTGAATCCTTGTTGCCATTTATAAATGAAAGAGGTTTTTGGTGTGTCGAATTCGCGCAGGACAATCTCCTTCGCATCATTGGAAGTTAAAGAAATCGGGTTACGGTATATTTCGCCGGCAGGTAAATTAAATGGAAGAATTTCTTCGGAGGCAAATGCAGCGTTATAATCTGTGTTTACCAAAAAATTTTGTCCATCATTTTTAATCTCTGTTTTTAGACCGACAAGATTTTCAACTTCAAAATAAATTTCATATTGTGAGTTTTGCTCGACTAATTGTTTAGGAATAAATCCATAGTGTAATTGTTTTACAAACTTGTTATTAATTGTAAAACCATCGAGTGTAATGAAATTATAATTAATATCTCCAAATTTTTTATAAAACATTTTTGCCGTGCTCGACTGATCAGAATACAGTGAAGCAAGCACGGTTGTTTTTTCACCATAAAACGCCGGAACAATTGAAACAAGCTGAACAACAGGGGGTGTTCTATTGATGTGAAAGTTAATCCTTTCTTCCAATGTCCGCCCGTTATTTAATTGAACTTCTAATCTTAAAGTGTAAACAGTATCAGGTAAATTAGAAATATCGAGTGTAAATATTTTCTGGTTTGAAAATTGATTTACTCCGTTTTCGATTAAAGTATTCCAATCATCTGGATTAAATCCAGGTCCATAGTATAATTTATAACTTATGAAATAAGGTGAAAGAACAGAAGCATAAATCGAGATGGTATCATTCAAAGTTGAAAAATCTTGAAGCGGATAATGGAATTTAATAACTGAAGGTGCAACCACAGATACAGCATTAAATAGATTTAATCTACCCGCACCACTTTTTAAATCCCAGCCTGGTGAATCTATATCTTCAGAAGTTGATTTTAGAATTTGCTTAATTTCTTCGTTCGTGAAATTTTGAAGCGATAAAATTAATCCTGCAGCGGCAGAAACAAATGGTGACGAAGCAGATGTGCCGGTAATTACTGCATAATTATTATCCCGATCTGTAGTTAGAATAAGAGTTCCAGGAGCAACCAGGTCAATTGTTGAACCATAATTAGAATTTGACGAGACAAAATCCTCTTGAGTTGAATTGCCAACTGCAATAACTTCTGAATAACCCGATGGGTAGTGTGGATCAGGTGAGCCTGAATTACCGGCACTTCCAACTAATACGACATTTTGCGAATAAGCAAATTGAATCACATCTTTCAGGACAAATGAAAAGCTATTATCTCCGAAACTCATATTAATAATTTTTGCACCGGATTGCACAGCATAGAGAATTGCTGCGGCAACATCATCCTCTT
Organism: Ignavibacteriales bacterium; assembly: GCA_016709155.1. NCBI lineage: Bacteria > Pseudomonadati > Ignavibacteriota > Ignavibacteria > Ignavibacteriales > Ignavibacteriales bacterium. The sequence goes on from JADJEI010000014.1 coordinate 68,561, forward strand.
CTCCATAGCCAGAAGGATCAAAAGCGCGTAAGTTTAATAATTTAATTTTTGGGGCTGTTCCAGAAATACCGGAAATATTATTTGACTCAGCACCTGCAATACCTGCGATGTATGTTCCATGTCCATTTTCATCAATTGGATTATTATCCCAGTTCAAATAATCACCGCCCGTAGAATCAAAGGGAAAGCCAACACGATCAGTAAAATCCCATCCACGATAGTCATCAATAAATCCATTTCCATCATCATCAATATTATTGGTTTGCTTATCTCTGCCCAGATTGTCAGTGCCAACTTCACCTGTATTAAAAAAAATTTTATTTTTTAGTTCAATATGATTGTAATCAATTCCCGTGTCTATTATCCCAAGCAAAACTGTGTCGGCACCTTGTGTAATATTCCACGCATCGAAAGCATCAATTTTTTCCAATGCCCACTGCTGCGAAATTAAACTATCGTTAGGAATTATGTCCATCGAGTAATTAATAGATTTTTGAATGTATTCAATATCAGTATCAGATGAAAGAATAGAAATTAATTTTTCTTCTTCAACATTTTCTGAGAATTGAACTTTAACAATTCTGCCAAGAACTTCATCTCCCCTGCCCAACCCTTTTGCAAGATAATTCATATTGAATGAAGGAAGTGAAACCGGTCGGTTTGTAAGTACTTCACTTATTTTTTGCTCAGAAACTTTTTGATCAACTGCCGCAAGTGAAATTGAATTTTTATACTTAATAAAGTAAGTGGTCTGAGCAAAATTAGAAATAGTTAAAATCAACGTAACGATAAAGAAATAATTAAATTTCATAAATATCTTTCTTAAAATTTAGGTCAATTTTTGTTGGATAATTACCGGAGAAGCAAGCTGTACAAAAATTTTCTTCCTCAGCCTCGGCTACCGCTTGCAGCATTTCTTGAATTGAAAGATATTCTAAACTATCAACTTCTAAATATTTTTCAATTTCTTTGATATTTCCTTTTAAACGATTGGCAATTAATTCTTGTTCGCTCGGGAAATCCATGCCATAATAACATGGATGCATAATAGGGGCAGATGAAACTCTAAAGTGAATGGATTTTGGATTTGCTTCACGAATTAATTTAATAAGCTGCTTCGAAGTAGTTCCCCGCACAATCGAATCATCAATCACAACAACAGTTCTTCCCTCCAAAACTCCTTTTACAGTATTGAATTTTATTCGAACACCAATTTCTCTATTTGCTTGGCCCGGTTGAATAAATGTTCTGCCAATGTAATGACTTCTAATCAATCCAATTTCTAATTTAGAATTTATCCCTTGTTTTTCAAGCTCGGATTGATAACCGAGTGCAGTCGTGTTAGAGCTGTCTGGTACGCTGATAACTATGACTTTATCCCCATCCTTATCAACTACCGGATGATTGCGTGCAAGAGTTTTACCTAACCTTCTTCTCATCTTATCTACATTATGTCCAAAAATAAAACTGTCTGGTCGAGAAAAATAGATGTATTCAAATATGCAGTGTTTCTGATGTGCTAATTTTTCCGCATAGTGAATTGAATTAACCCTACCTTCGGAGGCAGTCTCCCGGTCAATAATTATCATTTCACCTGGTTCGACCTCACGCAAAAAAGCAGCGTTATTGATATCAAATGCACAGGTTTCAGATGCAACGACAAAGGAACCATTTAATTTACCTAATGATAGAGGTCTAAATCCATAGGGATCGCGAGCGGCAATTAATTTATCATCGGTTAAAATCACTAAACAGAAAGCGCCTTCAATTCTTTTTAAAGCTTCAATAATCTGGTCTTCCTGCTTAGCCAACCTTGATCTTGCAATAAGATGAAGTATCACTTCCGTATCACTTGTAGTTTGGAAAATGGATCCTTCATTTACCAACTCATCACGAAGTTGTTTTGCATTTGTAAGATTTCCATTGTGTGCAACGGCAAGGTTACCCAAACGATAATTCACAATGAACGGCTGTATATTCTTACGGGATTTCGAAGAACCTGTGGTTGAATATCTATTATGTCCAATTGCAGCGTCACCGGGTAAAAATTCTTTAAGAATATTTTGATCTGCAAATACCTCGGAAACAAGACCATCACCTTTATGAATATTGAAAAGAGGTTTTTCATTATCAGAAAAGCTTCTGGTTACAATACCGCATGCTTCCTGCCCCCTATGTTGTAAAGCATGTAAACCGTAATAAGTATCAAACGAAGCCGTTGGAGAATTAAAAATACCGAAAATGCCGCAATAGCTATTTGCATTTTCAGAAAGAGAATAGTTATTCATCATTATTAGTTATGTCTAAATATTTGTGGTAATATTAAATAAAAGCATTAGAAAAATATTCGTGGATTTGAAAATAAAAAAGGTACTTAAGTCAGTACCTTTAAAGTCGGAACGGCGGGATTTGAACCCGCGACCCCTTGAACCCCATTCAAGTACGCTACCGGGCTGCGCTACGTTCCGAATTATAATTTTGTAAATAGTGATTGCAGAAAAACTTTTATTTCAGCTAAATCAATTTTTATATCATGAATTTCATCACCAGTGTTAGAATTATTTTCAATACTTTCAATTGGTTCAGTAATTTTATTTGTTTCGATATTATCTGAATCAACATGTGTTAAACTATTTTCAAGTATCTTTTTTGCACCTTCGATTGTAAACTTTTTGTCTCTTAAAAGATTTTTAATTTTTAATATTAGTTGAATCTCTTTATTTGTATAAATTCTATTTCCAGCTCTATTTTTTTGAGGACTGAGTTGTTCGAATTCAGTTTCCCAATACCTAAGTACATATTGTTCAACGTCAACGATTTTACTGACTTCGCTGATTGAATAGTAAAGTTTTTTAATTGATAAATCTTTCATTTGCTTAATTAATCTATAGAGCTAACTTAATTAATAGTTAAAATAATATCAAGTTTAATCTTTTACCTGAGATAAATTCTTAGGTAAAATTTATAAATGGTTTTCCTCATTGATAATGCCAACGAGTTCAGAAATATCGTTTAATTCAAAATCAGCACCATGATCTTGGGTATTAAATGTGTCGCCATATTTCGCAAAAGCGGTTTTCATACCGGCATTTTTTGCCCCGAGAATGTCCCTCTCAGCCCAATCTCCAATCATCAAAGTTTCTTCAGGTTTTACATTGAGTTTGTTAAGAATCGCTTTAAATGGTGCAGGATGGGGCTTTCGTTCTCCTGTGTCGTTAAAAGTAACAACTGCATCAAAGGTATGGATAAAATTTAATTGTGCTAACCTTAACCAGGCTTCTTTTGTCGGAGCATCAGATAAAATTCCAAGTTTAATTCCGCTTTTTAATAACTTATTCAATGTTGAATAAACATGAGGATAAGGAATCAGGGCTGCTTCACGTGCTCTGCGGTAAGCTATTATCCCTGCTGAAAGTATTTTGTAATCAACATGTTGAAGAACGCGCTGAAGCAACATATCGAACACTCGCTGATACTCTATTCCTTGCTCTTTATAAATCTCACTTATAAAATCATCACACTCTTTATAGGTTATTGGTAAACCTGCATCTATCATTGCCGGTATCGCCTCCTCGATTGATCTTTTTTTCATTTTCATGAAATCAACCAAAGTATTGTCCAAATCGAATACGATTGCTCGAATCATTTTGAACCTGAAATTTTTATTAGAAGATAAGCTGCGGCAATATAACCAAAATGTTTAAACCCGGATAAATAACCATCACAAGAAGAAGCAGTTAACAATGTTTGCCTGAAATTTTCTCTATTGACTAAGTGTGAAAGATGTACTTCCACCTTAGGGATTTTTAACAACGAGAGTGCGTCTTTAATTACAACCGATGTGTGTGCATATCCCCCGGGATTTATGATCAAACCGTCTGCATCGCTTTGACAACCCTGAATCTTACTTACCAACTCACCTTCCATATTTGATTGAAAAAATCAAAAAAATGATCAGGGAATTCAGTCCTTAATTTATCTTCAATTACTTTAAGGGATAAAGAACCATACTTTTCAGGATCGCGTTCACCCAGAAAATTTAAATTTGGTCCGTTGATTACTACTATATTCATTTCAGCTCAGTCATTTCATCAATTATCTCTCGTAATTTTGGAGTTAAAAATATTTTATCAATACCTAATTCTTTTAGTGCCACAGAAAGTATAGAAATTTTTCTCTGAAGATTTGCCATTTTATTAATGACTATAACTCTGTTTTCTTTTAACAAACAATAGCCGCCTTTAAAATCTCCTTTTTCAAAACGTACTTCTGCTCCAAGCTGTCTTGCAACTTCCTTTAGCTCACCAATAATTTCTTCGAATTCCTTCTCTTTAATTTTCATTTTGCTTAGGAATTACTTGCAGCGGTCTAAATAATATGAAGTAAACAAAAGCTAAATAGCAAAGTATCTCAATTATAGTAAAACTGCCCAAAACTTTAAATCGAGATAGGATAAGATTGGTTATAATGTTAGTCTCAAAATTACCGGAATTTAAAAGTGAAATCATCTTAAAATCAATTGACATCAGATAAATTTCAAAAGGCATTAGGATGAATACAATTATCGTAATGATCAAGAACCATCCATAATGTTTTAAGTTTATTCTAGCGATAATTAGAAAAAGAATAAATGAGATTATAAATACACAATATGAAACAAACGTAATAGTTACCGCAGGTAAAATAGTTTCATAGATACCGTGCAAATTCTGCTCCGTAACGTATGACTTAAAATTCAGCTCAGGTCCCTCAAATAATTGATACGTAATCAATTGCCGTGTTACTGCTGATCCAACCCAGATTATTGCACTAAGTACAGCAAGAAATAAAAATATTTTAGATAATTTTGATAGTTTCTTCATAAAATAATTCAATAATTTTTATAGTAAAATATATTAAAAAAAATGGTCATTGCTTCTATTGATATCGGTACGAATACTGTTTTAATGTTAATTGCTAAAATTGATTCAAGAAATAAGTTAATTCCGTTAGTTAACGAATATCGAATGCCCAGAATCGGTGCAGGGCTTAAACCGGGTGGAAAAATTCTTCCGGAGAAAATCCTGGAATTAATGAAAATCATAGACGATTATGTTTCTATTGCAAATCATTTTCATTCAGATATAATATTAGCAACCGCAACGAATGCTTTTAGGATAGCTTCTAATGCTTCAGAAATTGTTAAAGCAATTAAAGAAAAATATCATCTTGCAATTAATATTATTTCTGGTGAACATGAAGCTATGCTGTCTTATTTGGGTGTAATCACTGGCAGCTATATTCACAAAGATTGTCTTGTAATAGATATTGGTGGTGGCAGTACGGAAGTTATCATAGGAAATAAAAATTCAATTTTATTTAGAAAAAGTTTTCCAATTGGTGCGGTATCAGCGAAAGAGAAATATTTAATTAACAATCCTCCTACGATCAGTCAAATAGATGAATTTAATTTACATCTAAACCAAGTGTTCAATGAACTTGAAGAACATAGATATTTTGAGATCAATGCTGTTGCAATTGCAGGTACACCAACCACACTTGCTTGCATAAAAAATAAAATCAAAGATTATGATGAAGAAATAATCGAAGGAAGTTTTCTTTCTACGAAGGAGGTAACTGATTTTGCAATCGAACTTTCACTTTTAGAATCACAAGCAATAAAATTAAATTATGGAAATGTAATGAAGGGACGAGAAGATATTATTTTGGCAGGAACTTTAATACTAGCAAAATTGATGAATAAATTGAGTATCAGGGAAATTAAAGTCAGCAGCAAAGGAATCAGGTATGGAGCGATTGCATATTATATCCAAAATGCGGAAAAAGATAAGTGAAATAAAATCTCACCTATGTTGACTGGCTTAAGACTTAAATTCTTTTAAACTTTCGTGAAAATTGTAGAGAAAGAAATCAGCATCGGATTTACTAATTATGAGCGGAGGTAACAGTCTTAAGACATTGGTGTTTGTACAGTTTATTAAAATATTTTTTTCAAGTAATTTAGAAACAAATTTTTGTCCATTTTCAAAAAGTTCTACCCCAATCATTAAACCTTTTCCTCGTATTTCCTTGATTGCTAATGGGAATAAATTTTTTAGTTCTTGTAATTCATTAGCCAGATACTGTCCCAACGATCTTGCATTTTCCATTAAACCATTTTGAAAAACTTCCTGCAACACAACTTTTCCCGCAGCACAAGAAACCGGATTACCACCGAAAGTTGTACCGTGATTTCCAGGTTCAAAGCAATTTTGTAATCCCTCATTAACAAGCACAGCACCGAGCGGCAATCCCCCTCCAATAGATTTTGCAACAGTAATAATATCTGGATGAAAATCTAAATAATTGTGAGAGAATGGTTTCCCGGTTCTGCCTATTCCACATTGAATTGAATCTGATACAACTATAAAATTGTGCTTTGTTCTTAATTCAGATAATGTGTCTGCGAATTCCTTACTTATGAAATGAATTCCCCCCTCTCCTTGCAGAAACTCAATAAATACTGCCGCAGTGTTTTTATCAATTTTTTTTCGGAGGTCATCAACATTGTTAAAGAATATCTGTGATATATTTGGTAAAAAGTGTTCAAAATTTTTTCTGTAGTTCTGTCTCTGCGTGATTGACAAAGCCCCATAAGTTCTTCCATGAAATCCATTTGAAAGTGAATATATAATTTTCTCACTTCCTTTAACTTTTCTAATTATTTTCATAGCTGTTTCAATCGCTTCCGTACCGCTGTTTGTGAGAAACAATTTATTCATGCCGGAATATCTCAGAAGTAATTCGCCAAATTCAACCTGAACATCAGTTATAAAATAATTAGACAGGTGAGCAAATTTTTGGATTTGTTCTGTTATTGCTCCAATAATTTTAGGATTTGCATAGCCAAGCGAATTGACTGCTAAGCCTGCAAAGAAATCCAAATAACGTTTACCATTTTTATCAATTAAATGTACACCCTCGCCGTAAGCAATTTCGATTGGTATTCTTTTATATGTGTTAAGAAAAATTTTCTTTTCTTTATTAAAAATATTTTGAATCATTTAATTGAATTTAGAATAGAAATAATTACAATAACGGGTAATGAAAAAACGATCAAATGAAATAGTACACTTACTGCTAAACCAAAGATTAAACTTTTTGACTGCAAATAAAATCCTCGATTCATTAAGAAAAAACTCCATAATATAAAAAGGCATTCAAAAATTAGCATTGAGTAAGCTGGAATAGGCTTAAGAAAAAATGGAGAAGGTGAATTTTGAATTAGTGTGCTGCCAAATAATATTAGTTCAATTGGTAAAAGTATTAGTAATGAAAAAACATACCCAACAAGTGAATAAACCAAAATTGAAAAATTATCTTTAGTTCTCGTTTCCACACTATATCTATGTAGTAAAAATTTAACACCCCAACTGAAAATATATAGTGTGGTAAAAACAGAAATAAATACAACCAAAGAAAAAATTAAAAAATGATTAGCTGCTGCTTCAGGATAGCTCAATGCAAATGTGGAAATAAAAAGCATTAGCAGTATCATCTTTGAAGCGAAGAAAAAACTTAAGAGCAGTACAAAATTTTTATGCTCTGAAAAAACGATCGTTTTGAATGCTTCACTTGGAGAATCAATTAATTTTAGAACTGTTGACCAGAAATCAATATTAGGAACTTTATCTCGCAAAAACCCTTTACACTCATCACATCTTAAATTATAAAATGGATTTTCTTCCTTACATATTTTGCAAGTTACAATGTTCTTCATAACTAATTTAAAAATTAATACGCAATGACAAACGCAAAGCAGATTCGCCGGGTGAATTTAAATCGTCAACAGAAAAATCAAATAAATGAGCGTCAACATAGGCATCCACCAGATTAAGCAGATATACCAATCCAATATAAATTGCAAATTCATCGCGCCTGTCTTGATAAGTAGTTCGCAAAAACCTGTAACTTTCGTTGCCAGTTTGAATGAAAAGTTCAGCATAATCATTTTTTAGATTGTTATTATTTACCCAATTATAAATTAACCACCCACCCAGTGCCCAAATAATTGGAGCTTTATAATAAGATTCATTATAAATTTGTCCTAACCCAGGAACGATTGCACTTCTAAGTACTGCACCCCAGGGTGATTTTTGCATCTCAAACCGAACTTGTGTGGAATCAGTTTTTAAAGAGTCTGATTGTGCCTGTGATCTGGGTGATAAAATTGAGATAAAACAAATTAGTGCTGAAAGAAAAACTATTTTTCGACCATCCGGCAGTTTAACCTTTTGCCTAAAATGATACGAGATGAATTTAAATATTTTTACTGCGTTAAACTCAAATAAGAGTGGCATCTTGAAAATTAACTATACTTAATTTCAATCATCTCAAACAACTCAATAAGTCTGTCGAGATCTTCTAATGAATAAAATTCAAGAATCACTTCGCCGATGTTGTCAGCCTTTTGACGGATGGTAACTTTTGTCCCGAATAATTTCATAAGTTTATCTTCAATTGCTGATGCACCTGCGGAATTTACATTTGATTTTATTCCAGGTCTGTAAGTCTTTCTAATTTTGCCGTCAGCAAAAATATTTTTAACCAACAGCTCAACTTTTCTTACTGACAAATTATTCTCAATAATTTTTTTGAGGGCAGATAGCTGTAATTCTTCTGAAGGAAGATTAATCAAGGCTCGAGCATGCCCCATAGTTATTTCTTCACTAATTAGACTCTCTTGAATTTTATTTGGTAGTTTTAACAATCGGATTGTGTTTGCAACAGTTGCACGATCTTTCCCCACCGTTTCAGCAATTTGTTCCTGTGTCAAGTGGCATTCATCCATTAATCTTTTATAAGCTGCTGCCACTTCGATAGCATTAAGTTTCTCCCGTTGAATATTTTCTATCAATGCCATAGCCAGCATTGCTTCATCGGAATCAACTTTAATAATATAGGCTGGGATATCAATGTATCCAATATCAATACACGCTTTTAATCTTCTTTCACCGGAAATTAATTCATAATGATTGTCAGATTTCCGCCTAACCGTGATTGGCTGAATAAGTCCATTTGACAGGATAGACTTTTTTAATTCATCGAGAGCAACCGGATCAAAATTTGTTCGGGGTTGAAATGGATTTGAGGAAATATTTTTAACCGGAATCTTTGCCAGAATATTTATTTCTTTTCCATCATCCTTTTTAAGATTATTATAATCAGGACTTTGCTCAGCATTGTCATTCAAATTATGAGGATTGATCAATGCCTCTAAACCCCGGCCTAATCCAAGTTTTATTTTACTCATTATTATTTTTCTTAATTACTATTTTATTTCTCTCAAGCAGCTCTGAAGCTAATGCCATATAATTTTTTGCTCCGGATGAAATTGCATCATAAAGAATTATAGGTTTACCAAAGCTCGGTGCTTCTGAAATCCTTACGTTACGGTGGATCACAGTTTCAAAGACTTTATTACCAAAATATTTTCTAACTTCTTCGGCAACTTGGTGCGATAGTCTTAATCTGGTATCAAACATTGTAAGCAATACACCTTCGATAGCGAGATCTTTATTAAAGTGCTGCTTTACAATATTAATTGTGTTAAGGAGCTGCCCCAACCCTTCAAGTGCAAAGTATTCACACTGAACAGGGATGATAACAGAATCGGAAGCATTCAACGAATTTAAAGTAAGTAAACCGAGCGAAGGCGGGCAATCAATAAAAATAAAATCATAATCATTACGAATTTTGTCAACAGCCTGCTTTAGTAATCCCTCCCTGTTTTCCATATCAACCAATTCTATTTCGGCACCGACCAGGTTTATATTTGATGGAAGTATGTCGAGATAGGGCATATAAGTATTTATAATTACATCGGAAATATTCTGTGATCCGATTAAGACTTCATAAACCGAAGGCGAGTGATTTGTAACTCCAACACCGGAGGACGAATTGGATTGAGGATCTATATCAATCAGCAGTGTCTTTTTTTCGGCGGCTGCAACAATTGAAGAAAGGTTGATTGAAGTAGTTGTTTTACCAACTCCCCCTTTTTGATTTGCTATGGAAATAACTTTCGCCATTTAATTTTCTGCTTAATGTACTCTTAATATTTTCAATTTATTTGATTATAAAATAATAATTTGAAGTTTAATATCAGAAATTGATTCTATAATTCTATCTCTTCGCCAAAATTTAGAATTTTGACTTTCATTCCTTTTGCTTCAGCTTGGTTTTTAAAATTATTAGGATCGGCTGTTATAACAGGGAAAGTGTTGTAATGCATTGGGATCGCAAAATCAGGCTTAACAAACTCAACAGCTTTTATCGCATCAGTAATTCCCATAGTAAAGTTGTCCCCGATAGGCAGAAGCATATAATTTATTTTATTCATTTCACCGATAAGTTTCATATCATAAAATAAACCTGTATCACCTGTGTGATAAATTGTTTTACCATCGGATGTAATTAACACTCCAGCCGCAACACCTCCATAAGTATTATCCGGAGTGACAGCGCCATGATGAGCAATTGTAAATTTAATTCGTCCGAAATCAAATTCGTGACTTCCCCCTATGTGCATTCCATGAGTATTCAATCCTTTTGAACTGCAATAGTTAGCTAACTCAAAAACACAAATAATGAGTGCATTGTTCTTTTTAGCAATTTTAAATGAATCACCAATGTGATCGCCATGTGCATGCGTAAGAATAATATAGTCCGCACGAACCTGATCTGATTTTACCGGAGAGGTAGGGTTATCATCCAAAAATGGATCTATCAAAATTACTATTCCTTTACTATTTGTAATTTGGAAAGCCGAATGAGAGAAATATCTTAGTTTCAATTTATCCTCCTCTTTGATCTAATTGTTTTAAAAATTCTTTTAATGTTTTACTGAATGTGAACCTGAACAAAGTGATATTCATTTTTTCCAATAAAACTTTTCTTTTCAATTCAAACTTATTAATTATCTTCTTAAAATTTGCATCAGAAAAATCTTTGCCCTGCAATAAATTTACTTTCATTATGTCAATATCTCTCACCTCACCGGTTAAATCTTGTAGTCTAACGATACGTTTATAAAACTTAATAAATATTCTTTCATCAAAACAAGAATAGAACAATTCAAGATTATATCTAACTCTTCGTAATGAAATTCTGACTTGATGTAAATTATCTTCAGAAGATTTTTCGAAATAAATTTTAATAGAATCAAGCAGCGCTGTTATTCTCGCTGATAGTGATTTTTTACCTGCAGAAATTAATGAAACGCTTTTATCCAATCCATCAATTTCCCATTTGAATTTCTTTTTCATGTTTCTACATAAAAAGTACTTTGATGAAACCAACGATTGCCTGAACTGATTTCATCTTACTTTTTCATCGCCATAAATAGTAGGAATACAAGTGAAACCAATCCGTAAATTATTTCGAGCTGCATGAACTATCATTTCACTTTCTGCTTCAAAACCATTTTTTGTCGGCAGAATTTTTCTTAGCGCCTCAATTCTAAATGCACGAAAACCTGATTGACTATCAAGAATTTTGCAGCCTGTTTTTTGGGAGAGTAAAAATGATGTCATTCTATTACTCATAATTCTTTGAAGCGGCATATTATTTAAATCATTTAACCTATTGCCTATCACAAAATCATTATTCGACAAACTGTTAATCAATTCAGGAATGCACTTGGGTGAATGTTGAAGATCAGCATCAAGTGTGACAACGAATTTAAAATTAGAATTTATTACTTCTTCAAACCCGCTTCGAAGTGCTTTGCCTTTTCCAATATTTTTCCGGTGTGAAATAATTTTGACATTATTTTTTAATTTAATTCTATTTTCAGATCCATCTGTCGAACCATCGTTAACAGCAAAAATATAATTGCAATATTCAAGAGTTTCATCAATTATTTTATCAATTGAATTTACTTCATTGTAAAAAGGAATAATTGCACAAGTTTCATTTTTGTTGTAAATATTGTTCAAGAACAGTTCTCCATCCTTTCACAGAAGGCGGTTTAATAGCCTTAGATAAAATTTTTCGCAAAGCATCTTTTGAAAGACCTCGGGTGAGGTAGCCATTTTCAGCAACTGAAATACCGCCTGTTTCTTCCGATACAATAACACTAATTACATCCGCTTGTTCACTGATTCCTAACCCTGCACGATGACGTGTCCCAAGTGATTCTCCATTTAGCTGTGTTGAAGTAGAAAGGGGGAGAATACACTTTGCGGCTTCAATAATATCATTTTTAACTATCACTGCCCCATCGTGCATTGGAGATCGCGGATAAAAAATAGAAGTTAATAAAGATTTTGTGAGCCGTGCATTAATAATTTCTCCGGTTTCAGCAAAACCTCTGATGCCGCTTGATTTTATTACCACTATAAGAGCCCCATGTTGTTTTTGTGACAATTCGAAAGCTGCCTCAGCAATTATGTTTGCTGATTCTTCAGATTCATTTTTTATAAATAATTTAAAAAATGGATTTCGCGCTACAAAAACTAACAGCCTCCTTATTTCCGGCTGGAATAATATTAGAAAGGCAATCACCCAAATATCTGTGACAAGTTTTAACAACCAGCTTACGGCTTTAAGGTTTGCTGCCTGGGAAATGAATGATAAGAAAAGTACTATCATCAAGCCGATAAAAATCTGGGCTGCAATTGTTCCTCTTAATAATGTATAAAGTTTGTAAATAATAAAAGAAACAATACTGATATCTATCAGATCAGAGAATGTAACTGTAAGAAATCCTATTTTAAAAAGTTCAAACATTATTTTGCATTATTATTTTGCGCATTAATCTTCTGATGTAAATTCCATTTTTATAGTTATGCGTGCGAATTATTCTTGCACCGGACTGAATAGATGCTGTTTCCAATATTGCACTCGGAATATCCCGCTCTGTCACATCAAGAGTAAGTTCATTCCCGATAAAAGATTTTCTCGAAACACCGATCATTAATGGATATTTAATTTCACAAAATTCCTTTAACCGGTTTAAGATTAAAAAATTATCATTATACTTTTTCCCAAAGCCAATTCCCGGATCAATGATGATTTTATCCACACCTTTAATCTCAGCTTTATTTATTTGAGTATAAAAAAAAGATTTAATTTCTGAGATTATATCTTTGTATTCAGGATTAACCTGCATGTTCTTTGGCGTTCCTTTAATATGCATTAAAATCAATCCAGCATTATATTCAGCTACAGCGTCTGCTATTCGCTCATCAAATGTAAGCCCGCTTATATCATTAATAATTTCTGCGCCACTCTTTAAAGCTTCAACTGCTACTTCATATTTGGTGGTATCAACTGAAATGATTGATGAAGGAAATTCTTTTTTGATTCCTTTAATACCGGCAAGACTCTATTTAATTCTTCTTCAGCAGAAATAAATTCTGAACCTGGTCTGCTTGATTCGCCGCCTATGTCAATAATATCAACCCCGACATTTATCATTTCAGAGGCATGAGAAAGAGCGTCAGCTTTTGACAAATATTTTCCTCCATCTGAAAAAGAATCCGGAGTTACGTTTAAGATTCCCATCACAAAAGGAAATCTGAAATCAAACTCTCTTTTACCGAACAAATATTTTTTTGGAATAATTTCTTCCTGGGTAATCATTTTATAATAAAAATAAAAGGTATCACATTTTTTGAAAATGTAAACGACACAGTTCTAAAAAAAATAATCAACAAAGACTATTGTGAAATAAGATTCTTCAGTTCGATGGCTGAAGCAGTAATATTTTCAGAGTGAAAAATTGAAGAACCAGCTACAAAAACTTCTGCACCAGCATTCCGGGCATCAACAATAGTTTTATTTGACACCCCTCCATCAATCTCAATCAGATATTTTGCATTCATATTTTTTCTTAATTCAACAGCTTCTTTAATTCTTCTATTTGAATTTGGAATAAATGACTGCCCGCCAAATCCCGGATTGACCGTCATAATTAAAAGAAGATCAATGTACTCGGCTATATTCTTTATAAAATGGATTGGAGTTGAAGGATTAACAACCACACCTGCTTTTGCTCCAAGCGATTTAATATAATTAATTGTACGATTAAGATGTTTGACTTCTTCGAAATGCACAGATACATAATTAGCGCCGGCATTAATAAAATCAGGAATAAATTTATCCGGGTTTTCAATCATCAAATGAACATCAACCGGAAGGTGGGTAGATTTTTTAACCGCTTCGACAAGGATCGGTCCAAAGGTAATGTTTGGTACGAAATGTCCATCCATAATATCGCAATGAATCCAGTCTGCCCCGCCCATTTCAACCAGACGAATTTGTTGAGAAAGATTTGAGAGGTCAGCCGAAAGTATTGAAGGCGCTAATATTGCCATTACTCTTCCTTAATTTCATCTCCCGAACCGGATTCGGAAGCCTTGGTTACAAACAAATCAACTTTATCACCCTGATTCAATTTATTTCCTTTGCTTGGATATTGATCAAGCACAGTATTTGGCAAAAGAGAAAATGACCTTTGATAATTTATTTTACCAACTACTAAAGAACTATCTCGTAAAATCATTGTAGCCTCAGTTAATGATTTTCCAATAAGATCGGGCACTTCAATTTGCCCATCAACATTTCCCGCACTGATTGTTATATTAACTGATGAGCCTCGTTTGAGCGGCGTGCCCTCGGCGAACTGCTGATCAAAAATCATTTCTTTAGGATTTGTGGAACTTATTTCATCCACCACCCCATGTTTTAGTCCAATTTTTTCAAGTGCAAATTTAGCATCACGAATTGATCTGCCGATTAATCTTGGGACATTAACTTCAGGTTCTCCCCCGCTCACAAAAAGATAGATCAATCTTCCTTCTTTTACGATGCTTCCGGCATTTGGCTTTTGTAAAAATACTAACCCTGCCTTGTATTTATCAGAAAAGGAAGTGTCGGCAATCAGCACTTTGAAATCTGCGTCCTCAAGTTTTTCAATTGCGGCTGCCTCTTTTAATCCTAATACATTCGGTACACTTGTTTCAGGCGAGCTTACATACCACGGCATAATTAGATAGTCAAGTAATAATATGCCAATAATAATTAGCCCAAGAGCGATCAGTGTTTTTTTAACAAATGATTTTTTAACGATTTTTTTCATCAATTCAAAATTAAAATAATTTTAACAGACCATTGCATTTAATTTGTGTAATTAGAAAATCAAATTGCCTTCTCCTGTCTCGCAACGAAGAAATTATATAACCACATTAGTATTGTTGCAAGCACTCCAATTCCGATTAAGGAAAACCAAATCATTTCGGGTTTGCCGGCAGCTTTCGATGTTTGATAAATCCATCCGCCAAATGGATCACCGACAAATCTTGCAATCGCAATAGGCAGGAAAGCATAGCCCTGAAATAATCCTTGCTGACCCGCTGGCGCAATCTCTGAAATATATTCGTAGTATCGCGGAGCCTGAACCATTTCGCCAATTGCAAATGCTACTATTCCTGCTGCTATTGTCGGAATGCTTGGATAAATTCCAATGATAATCCATATTAATGATGATAGAGCAAAACCCCAAAGAATTGCTTTTCTTGTGGGTAGATTTTTAGTCAAGCGGTTGATGGGTATTTGCAAAAGAATTATTGCCCCCGCCCCGCCCACGATTGTATAATCTCGTAAGGTGCATCGGCATTGATATAATCCGTGATATAGTATGGTACAATTATAAATTCCTGCCAGAAGATTATCCAGTACAGTGAGTATATCAAAAGGAAAATCATAAACTTAAAATTGCCAAGCACAACAAATAGGTTTGTAATTTTTTTCCCTAGGGATTCAACCACTTCGTTCTTTTCATCTTTAACATCTTTGTATAGAAGCAGATTTACCACCAGCATTGCAAAGCAGCTTATGGATGAAACAACATAAACAAATTGATTTCCAAAACTATCGCGAACAAAATATGCCAGCGTTGGTCCAATCATTGCCCCGGCGTTAACAAGCCAGTAGTAAATAGCAAAGCCGAGTGATTTTGTCCCCTTGCTGCTTGTTGCGGCAACTGTTCCAAGTACTGATGGTTTGATAAATGATCCGCCGAAAGCAGTAAAAATTAAAAATGCCATCAAAAGCCAATACTGATCAAAGCCGCTGTAAACGCTATCGAATGCACTCATACCAACTGAACCAATTAAAAAATATCCCAACCCTAAAATTGTAAACGCCACATTAAAAGCGCGCCGGAATCCCCATTTATCTGCTAATGTGCCGCCAAGTATCGGTAGCAGATAAAGTAATCCGCCAAACATTCCCGAAAGCTGCCCGGCTTCTGCTTCAGAAAATCCGAGATTGTTTCGCATGTAAATCATGAAAACAATTTGCTGCCCGTAATAAGCCAGCCGCTCGAAAAGTTCCATTCCGTTTGCAACCCAAAATGATGGATGAAACCCCTTTTTCAGATAGTCGAACTTTGCCGATATATTCAATTAAAACCTCTTAGCTAAATTTTGAAGTCAAATATATTAAAGTGGTATCTATCTACCAATAAATGGACTGTTAATTGATAGCTTAAAATAAGTGTAACCCTCGAGGTATTTCCAATCATTGATAGATTTTGATTTCTTTACTGATTTGTTTAATTCTGTTGTTAAGATGTATAAAAATTATTTTATTCTCAATCGGTTAGCAATTGAATTAAATGGGTTGATAAGCGGATCAACTCTGATGGAATCTTTTACTCAAGATAAGGATAAGCTGATATTTTCTTTTGCAAAAGGTGATGATAATATTTCTCTCGAGTTTTCTACTAATCCCGGATTTCCTTTCGTCAATTTGCGAAAAACTTTTTCAAAATCTAAAAAGAATACCACTAATTTTTTTTCGGAATATTTTCCTGTCACTGTTAATTCAATTTCGATAGCTGATGATGATAGGATTATTCGACTTTCAACAACACATGGCGGATTTTATTTTTTAATTAGGGGGAAGTACACAAACGTTTGTTGTATTGATCATAATAAAAATATTTCTTTCTTCAAAAAGTTAGATGAAGAAATTCAACAACAAGTAAAAGAAGAATTAGCAGGGAAGAATTTTATTCACTCCAAAAATCTTTTAGAGAATATAAAAATAGATGAGAAATTTTCTGTTGATGTTTTAAGGAAACAATATCCGATCATCAGCAAAGAAATCATTACTGAACTCTCGTACCGAAATCTTGAGCGGAATACTATGAACCTTCGTTCTCTATTGACGGAAATATTTATTAAACACCCTGCCGTTTTTGTTGATGAAGATGAAGGAAGCATTCACCTTGCGGTTGAATCGTTTCACATTTTCCCTTCTACGAAAATTAAATTATTCGATAGCCTTATCGAGGCATTCAATTATTTTATTTCAAATAGATATTCGATTGAGAGCAAAGCCTCTTCTGAAAAAATTATACTTAAACATTTAGATAAAGAATTACTGCGATTATATAAGAAAATAGATAACCTTAAAATTATTGTTGAAAGAGAAAGTAAGGAGGATGAATACAATAAAATTGCCAATTTGCTTCTGATTAACCTTAACAAAATTAAAGCGGGGGTAAAGGAAATTACATTAGTTGATATTTATAATATGGATACACCGCTCAATATTAAATTGGATACAAAACTAAGTCCGCAAAAAAATGCTGATTTATATTTTCACAAAGCTAAAAGTGAGCGGATCGGATTGGAAAAATCACGGCTGCTGCTCAAACAATGTGAGTTGGATTTTCATAAATTTCAATTGCTTAAAAAGAAAACTATTGAATCTAAATCTTCTGAAGAATTAAAAAACATAATGAAAGAACTTGGAATAAAAGAAACACAATCAAAAGAGCAATCAGCCGATGATCTGAAGATTAAATTCAAACATTATATTATTCAGAATAAATATCATGTATTTGTAGGAAAGGACAGCGAGAACAACGACTTGCTTACCACCCGCTTTGCTAAGCAGAATGATTATTGGTTTCATGCGCGCTCTGTTTCCGGCTCTCATGTAGTCTTACGAGTTGAGAATTCTAAGGAAGCAGTACCAAAAAATATTCTAAAATCTGCCGCTGCACTTGCGGCGTATCATAGTAAAGCTAAAACATCCGGGCTTGCGCCTGTCTCCTTCACTCTAAAAAAATATGTCGTAAAGAAAAAAGGATTTCCTGCCGGCACTGTTCATTTACTCAAGGAGGATGTTTTATTAGTTAAGCCTGCAATACCTGCAGATGCGGAGTATGTTGAAAAAGAATAAAATTATTCATCAAAATTTATCGTTTAATTTAAATCGGAGGTACAATGGATCAGTTTAATCAACAAATGCCGGGACTAACACAAAGACAATATCAACCCATAACTATCGGCGATTGGGTTGTAACTTTCATAGTGACGGCTATTCCATTAGTCGGCTTCATCATGCTTATTGTTTGGGCAGTGGGAACAGACACCCACCCAAGTAAAAAATCCTGGGCACAAGCAACATTAATTTTTATGGTGATCAGCTTAGTGCTCGTAATAGCATTCATTTTAGTAATCGGTTTTTCACTTTCAAGAATGATAGATGCAGATGGCGTTAAGTGGAGTAGTTAGTATATTGAGACTTCTGAAAATTCAAGTCTTGTCCCAAAGTGGGAATCCAGGAAGAAATCAATAGATTCCCGTTTTCACGGGAATGACATTTGGAATTTTTCAGAAGTCTCGATTAACAAAACTGCTGAAATTATTAAAACCTGCAAAAATTAGCGTTATTTGAACTTTTATGCGATTATTGAGACCCTCATGGAGACGCATGAGCCATTCATGACGCCCCATGAACCATTCCGCAGTCTCCATGAATCATTCATGAAGCTCCATGAACTATTCATCAACCTTCATGGATCATTCATGGAGCTCCATGAACCATCCCGCAACCTTCATGGATCATTCATGACGCTCCATGAAGCATTCCGCAGTCTCCATGAATCATTGATGAAGCTCCATGAGACATTCAATAATTCTCAAACTAATCAAATTCTTCGTTTTTAGTAGATCGAGCATACCAATATTGAACATTGGCAATCAACCTGAATTCATCTAATGAGTGAATGAGATTGAAGAAAGGAAAAAGCTTAGGTGCGTAATTCTAAAAGATTAGCCGTGAGATTTGACTGATTGGATTGAAGAAAGAATTTCGAGGAAGATGTTACTGCCTGTTTCAACTATTTCATCCGGTGGAAGGAAATGAGGATTGTGTAAACCGAACCTCTCCCCTTTTGATGTACCAAGCCAAAACATGAAAGAAGGAAATTTTTTCGAGAAGAAACCAAAATCCTCGCCGGTCATTTTGTAACCGCAGTTTATAAATTCATATTTAGTTGAAAGCGAATTACTGAGAAACTTAAAAAGCGATTGATCAATTATTACTTCAGGATAATGTGCGCCTTTAGTTAATTTGAAATCAACACCGGTGGAAATTTTTACTTCATTTAAAGTTGAATTTAATTTATCACAGAATGCGAGCGCAGCTTTTTCACTTAATGCTCTGATTGAACCTTCAATTCGTGCATCACCTGGTGCAATATTTCTAACAAAGCCGGAGGTTATTTTTCCAATTCCAAAAATAAATGGCTCGTCAATTTCTTTTGAAATACTATCAACCTTATCAAGGAATAATCTCATCGAATTGAAAGCATTTTTCCCTTCTTTTGGAAATGCTACGTGTGCACTCACCCCGATAAAATCAATATCAATTTCGAGCGCAGAAGCAAACAGAACACCTGGTGAAGAAGCAATCGTTCCGAAAGAATATTCATCAGTCACGTGAAGTGCAAATGCATTTTTTATTTTGAATTGATTAAAAATTCCTGTTTGATAAAACTTCATTGCCCCTCCCCCGCTTTCTTCTGCAGGCTGAAACAGGAATCAAATATTTTGATCAGGTTCAATTCGTAATACCGCTTCAATGAAAGAATAAAGAATTGAAGTGTGAACATCGTGACCGCAGGCGTGCATAAAATCATTTTCAGATTTAAAAGAAATATTCGTCTGCTCTTTAATCGGTAAAGCATCAATGTCAGCGCGGAATAAAATGAATTCGCCCTCATTGACTTTATATTCAACCAAAGCACCTGTGGCAAAAGGGGTATGTAATTTTAATCGTTTGTTTTTGTCAACAGCTTGAATACTGTTTATAATTAACCCGGTAGTTTGAAATTCCTGGTAAGCTATTTCAGGATTTTTATGTAGTTGATGCCGAAGCTGAATAGGGAGTAAGAGCAGTCATGTTCATCAGAAATTATTTAACCCAATGCTCGTGAAGCAACTGAATAGTTTTATTTAGCAGATCTTTATTAATCAATAAAGAGATACGGAAGGAAGTGGTTGAAACTCCAAATATGGAAATATTATTTTCTGAAAGAAGCTTTAAAGTCTCAACAATTATTCTACTCTCACGACTAAATCCTTCGCCAATCAGTGAAACTGCTGCGAGATGTTCGTCAATAGAAATTCTATCGCCAAAGGTTTTGTTAAGATGAGCTTCGATATTTTTCCAATTATGAATATTACTTTTTGAAATCAGGAAAGAATATTTAGAGATGTTGAGAGTTTCATCTTTTAAATAATTAAATTCTTTAATTGGAAAATCTAATTGGCTGATGAGAACAGAAATCTCATTTGTTGAATTTATTGTTTCGTCAAATTTAATAGTCACGCGAATAATATCCTGTTCGTGAACGATACCGATAACATCATTTTTATTATCACTTTCCAATTTTCTAATAACAGTTTCTTTTCTATCATCAAAAGTGCTTCTTGCATAGATTGCTATTTTAGATTCTTTAGCGAATTGAATTGCCTGTGCATTCAAAACCTTTGCCCCAGCCTCAGACATTTCCTGTATTTGTTGATAAGATAGTTCAGGAAGATGTTTCGCATCCTTCACAACATTTGGATCAGCAGAGTAAACACCATCAACATCAGAATAAATCTCACAGCGCTCAGCATTCAAAGCAGCAGCCATTGCAACTGCCGAAGTATCAGACCCGCCTCTGCCAAGCGTAGTAATATCACGCCGATAACTTACTCCTTGAAATCCGCCAATCACAACTACTTTTCCTTTTGCCAATTCATCCTGCACCCGGAAAGGACGAATCTCAATTACTCTTGCATCATTGTATCTGTCATTTGTAATTATCCCTGATTGTGAACCGGTGAGTGAGATTGCTTTTATACCCAAATCATTTAACGCAATACAAAGCATCGCCATTGTAATTCTTTCGCCGGTACTCAGAAGCATATCAAGTTCACGTTTATCAGGCGAAGCTGAAAAAGACTTCGCCATATCAATAAGCTGGTTGGTAGTCTTACCCATTGCAGAAACAACAACAACCACATCAAGCCCCTGATGTTTAACCGCTGCAACCATCGAAGCAATTTTTTTTAATTTATCAACATCCGATACGCTGCTTCCGCCATACTTTTGAACAATGATGCTCATGATAATTTTCTTAACTCTTCTATCAATTGGGTTTTACTGCGAGTTTTATCATCAACATTTTTAATAACTTTTGCCGGAACACCAACAACCACCTGATAAGGCTCAACGTTTTTTACTACAACCGAACCAGCCGCGACAACTGCCCCCTTTCCAACTTTAACTCCTTCAAGGATAACTGCGTTTGCTCCAATCAATACATCATCTTCAATGATTACTGGATCAGCGCTTGGCGGTTCGATTACGCCGGCTAATACAGTGCCTGCACCTATGTGACAATTTTTACCAACTACTGCTCTGCCGCCAACAACGACATTCATATCAATCATTGTTCGTTCGCCAATAACAGCGCCAATATTTAATACCGCCCCCATCATGATCACACAGTTATCTCCTATTTCGACTAGATCTCTTATCACAGCACCGGGCTCAATTCGCGCATTGTATTTTGTCAAATCTGCCAAGGGAATTGCTGAGTTGCGGCGGTCAATTTCAATTCGATGCTTTAAAATTATCGAATTATTTTTTTTTATAAATGATTCAAACTCAGAATATTCACAAAAAAGTACTCCACTTTCGGAATTTCCATAAAAATCTAATGCTTCAAAATTTATGTTAGCAAGATTACCCTGCAAAAAAACTTTGATGGGAGTTTTCTTTTTCGAATCTGCTATGTATTTAATTATTTCGAATGAATCCATAATTATTTTTAATCATATTTTTCGTTAAATAGAATTTCTTCAAAAGTATAAAAGCCCCGTTTTTTATCCATAATAAATTCAACGGATTTTAAAATACCTTCAGCAAAAGTTCGCCTTGAAAGTGCCGAGTGAGAAATCTTAAGTACCTCCCCCCAATGAACCAAATTGAATTTCATGTTCTCCGGCAACATTACCTAACCTTAGAGAAGAAGTATTTATTTTTTTAGGATCGAATAATGCCTGAATCATTTTTGCAGTGCCGGAAGGCTTATCTTTTTTAAATCGGTGATGAGTTTCCGTGATTTCAATATCCCAATCATTAAGATAATTTTTGGCTTGCTTAATTAGACGAAGCATTACTTGAACACCAATAGAGTAATTATAACTTTGAACAATCGGATATTGAAGTGACAATGTCTTTAAAGTTTTAATCTCCTCATTTGAAAGCCCTGTTGTTGCGATTATAAATGGGACTTCAAACTTACAAAGATAGTCAATACTTTTTGTAAAAACTTCCGGTAAAGAGCAATCAATTAATAATTCCGGTGTACCTTCTTTCCATTCGCCATCTATATCAAATGCAAAAACAAGTTGATGCCCATTTTCTGAAAACACACTGTGAACTTCTTTTCCAAGTTTTCCAGAAGCTCCAATTAAACCATATTTTATTTTCTTATTCATAGTTGAATTACTGAAAGTTTAATAATTCTTTATCCAAAATTGCTTCGCTGGACTGAGTGGTTTTAGCTAATGGAAGTCGAAGTACATTATTGCACAAACCCAATTTGCTCATTACATATTTTACCGGTGAAGGTGAAGTTTCGATAAATAGTTTATTCATCATCGCAAGATATTGATTATTTAATTTTTGTGCAGTGATTAAATCATGATTCAATAAGGCGTTTACGATCTCTTTCATCTGTCCTGGAAAAGGATTTGAGAATACAGAAATGACCCCTACCCCGCCAAGAGCCATAATCGGCAATGTTTGGTCATCATTTCCTGAAAGCACCTCTAAAGAATCTGGTTTGATAGAAATCAGATGAGCTATTTGCGAAATATTTCCACTCGCTTCTTTTATTGCTACAACGTTTTTACAAGCTTCGTGGATTTTCACCGCAGTTTCTGGAAGAATATTCATTCCTGTGCGGGATGGGACATTATATAAAATTATTTTAAGTGAAGTACGTTCAGAAATGTATTTGTAATGTTCTATTAAACTTCGCTGTGTTCCTTTATTATAATATGGATTAACTATCAGTACACCATCAAGATTGAAATGTTCGGCTAATTTATTTTGCTCAACGACATGTTTAGTATTATTACTACCCGTACCCAGAATTACGGGGACTCTATTCTGATTGGCATCAAGAACAGTTTCTAAAATTTTTTTTCGCTCATCGTCATCAATTACTGGAGACTCTCCGGTCGTACCAAGCACAACAAGCGCATCAATTTTATTTGCAATTTGAAAGTCAACTATTTTTCTTATTGAATTATAATCAACCGAAAGATCTTGATTGAATGGGGTAATTAAGGCGGTGCCAACTCCTTTGAACATTTTACTTCCTAAATAAAAATTTTAATTTTATTTAAAAATATCAAAGTTCAGAAGATTAGCCTAATTGAATGGTTAACATAAAGTAGCTATTTATTAATTAAGAAAAAAAAGTCCCTCCTTAAATCGCGATTATCCTTCTAAAGATTTTAGCAGCAAAATAAGTATAGTAAACCCAACTAACATCAATGCTGAGATTGTGAGTCCATTATAAATTTTCATCCTTTTCTCGAAAGACATGAATGGTAAAAAGCCTAAAGGATTTATGATCCCGTTTCCAATTTGTTCCTGGCGATATTTTTGGAAATATTTCTTTGATAATGATTTGATGGCTAACATTGCATTACTCCGATTTTAATATTTCATAAATAAATTGTTTAATTCTTTTCTAGCCTTAAAAGATTTAATAACACTTTTAAGGATTCTAAATGTTAGAAGCAATGTGACTGAACTTATTATTAACTCTAAGAAATTCATTTAGCACCTGTATTTTTAATTGACTGTTACAACTATCATACCATTTATTTATTGACAAGAAATTTTGAAATCATTCATAGTCAAATAAATAATTGTCCGAGATTAGTGAAATAATTCCAAATCGAAACAGAATTTCTCATAATAGAATTAAATTTCAGAAAGTTAATATTAGCAAAATGTAGATTTTTGGAACGATGGATAAAATTTCTAAATTTGCGATGTAATTTTCTTCAACTACTGTAAGAAAAATTACAAAAACCAGGAAATGCACCCGTAGCTTAATTGGATAGAGCATCTGACTACGGATCAGAAGGTTCGGGGTTCGAATCCCTGCGGGTGTACTAAGTTTTCCTAATCTTTTTCCTCTCTTCGTCTTCTGCTTGTTTAACTTTATCCGTAAATTTGTCAATGAATCATACTTTTATTTTAATTCTTCAATTCTGTGATCAAGAAAAATTTTTTTAATATTTTTTATTTCTCAGTTTCTTTTATTGCCATTATTATTTTTGTCGGAGTGGTTTACACCTGGTACAATTTGATTCTGGATGATGCAAAACTTTCTCACCAAAAGAAGCAATTAGAGATGTCGCAAGTTTCCGCAATTGGAATTCAAATGTTTTTTGAGCACATCCAAACTGAACTGTCGTTTTTTTATAAGCTGCAATTATCTTACGAGAATTATGATAGCGATGAGTTAGGTATTCTATTAGATCATTTTAAAACCGAAGGCATAATTGGGATGTATCTTTTGGAAGGTGAAAATAAAAATCAAAGTATTTTTGGAACTCCACCTATTGCAAGTGAAATTAAAAATATCACCAATATTCATAATCAAGAATTCTATTTGTCAGATATTTTCAGAGAGAATTCAGCGAGCGGACAAATATATTTTTACCTCTGTAAAAAAATTAATCCGGGAATTTTTGATAATAAAGTTTTTTATATCAAACTCAATCTTGATTTTATTCTTGAAAGATATTTACTGCCTTTACAACTTTCAAAGAGTGATTATGCCTGGGTATTAGATGATGAAGGTACTCTGATTTATCATCCTAATCACAAAAAAATGATTTTAAAAAATATTTTCGAAAGCTCCAGCAAATGTAATTCCTGTCATCAGTCATTCGATATTCAAAAAAATATGCTTGTTAATAAGACTGGTTTTAGTGAATATCTCATTGGTGATGAACCTTCAAAAATCATGGCTACTCACCTATCAAAGTCGCAAACCGAAATTGGTTTATATCAATTTCAACTTACCTTTCCGACGTAACATATAATTTGAAGTCCAAACTTTCTTTATTAATTATTTCTTCAACTATAATTTTTATAATTATAATTGGATTCATCATTTTTAATTATCGCTCTAATCTTAAAAGAATCAAAGCAGAAGAAGAAAAGAAAATCATTTCGAATGAAATGAAATTTCAAGATGAAGTCAATCATATTTCGAGACTTGCTTCTGTCGGGGAGTTGGTGGATACTGTTGCTCACGAAATCAATACCCCGGCGGGAATCATTGGCATTCAGGCAGATACGTTAAACTTAAAATATCCAGATAATAAATACTCTGAGGAAATTGCGATAATCAAAAAACAGGTTTCCAGAATTTCAAGTTACACTCGAAGTCTTTTGAATTTCTCAAAAAGGATTCCTTATAATCCCCAACGAAATAATATTATAACCGTACTCGAAGATTCACTTTATTTGTTAGGTCATAGATTTAGAGAAAAACAAATTTTAGTTGTTAAGGAGTTTGATCTGCATTCATACGACTATTTTTTTGATAAGCTTCAATTGGAACAAGTTTTTATAAATATTTTAAACAATGCCGTTGATGAAATGGAAATCGGCGGGACTATCACACTTTCAATTAAAACAATTTTGGGTGAATCTGAAAACGCATCCTTCCAATCAGGAATTGAAATTAGAATCCATAATTCAGGTAATCAAATTCCTGAACAAAACATACATCAAATATTCGAAGCTTTCTTTACTACAAAGCCCGATGGGAAGGGTACCGGGTTAGGGCTGTCCATTTCTAAAAAAATAATTCAGAGACACGAAGGAAATATTGAAGTTAAAAATACTGATTCTGGTCCGGTGTTTATTATTCGTCTTCCAAATAAAAAAATATGATATAGTGTTATGATAAAAATTTTAGTGATTGACGATGAAATTGAAATGCTTAACGGGATAAAAAAATTACTCACCCTTTCTGGTTTCGATTGCGTTACTTCTCAGGATGGTAATAAGGCTATCTCACTTTTGAATGATTTCAATTTTGATTTAGTAATCAGCGATTTATTTATGCCGGACATTAGTGGAAATCAAATTATAGAACAGATAAAAAAAAATCATCCTGAAATTCCAATTATAATATTTACTGCCTTTGGAACTGTTGAAAGAGCAGTCGAAGCGATGAAGCTTGGTGCTTATGATTTTATAGAAAAACCATTTGACAGCCAGCATCTTATAATGAAAATAAAAAGAGCGGTTGAATTAAAAACTCTGAAATCAGAAAAAGAAAATCTGATTTCGCAACTGCAGGACAAATACAGTTTCCAAAATATAATTGCAAAAAGTCAGGCGATGAAAAATGTTTTTGATATTGTTGAACAAGTGGCGCCGGTTGATGCAAACGTTCTAATAACAGGTGAAAGTGGCACAGGTAAAGAATTAATTGCACGGGCAATTCATGTTTTGAGTCAAAGAAAAGCCGGTCCTTTTGTACCGGTTAATTGTGGAGCTTTTCCGGAAAATCTTTTTGAGTCCGAATTATTCGGTTATGAGAAGGGTGCATTTACAGGAGCTGCTAATAGAAAAATAGGATTTTTAGAATACGCCAGTTCAGGTACATTTTTTATGGATGAAGTTTTTGAAATACCGACTCATATTCAAGCAAAATTACTCCGGGCATTGCAAGAACGAAAACTAACCAGGGTGGGTGGAAATAATTTGATTGATTTCAATGTTAGAATAATAGCCGCTACTAATAAGGATGTGCAAAAAGCAATTGAGAATGGCGAACTGCGCGAGGATTTTTATTTTAGAATTAATGTTGTTCAAATTCATATTCCACCATTAAGAGAACGCAAAATAGATATTCCACTGCTTGCAGATTATTTTATATCTAGATCAAATGATTTATCTAAAAAAAATATTTCCGGGATTGACGAGCATGTGCTCAATATTTTTGAGAATTATTCCTGGCCCGGAAATGTTAGAGAATTGGAAAACGTTATTCAAAGTGCTTTCGTATTTTGTCAAACGGATAAAATCACACAGGCTGACTTACCCAAATATCTTTTTTCCGCATCTTCAAAAAGTGAATTCGAAAAAATTTCATTAACTGAAGCAAAGCAGCTTGCAATCGAAAAAATTGAAAGAGATTTTTTATTATTTCTTATGGAAAAACATAGCGGCAACATAACTAAAGTAGCAGAAGAATCAGGGATGACAAGGCGAAACATTTATCGAATCATAAGCAAATACAGCCTCAACCCTGATGACTGGCGCATTCAAAATGATAAATAAATTTTCATTAATAGAGCTTAATTAAGTTTATTTCTAAAGTTATTGTTTATTGATACTGCGACATTAGATGCACAGTCTATTCCCCAAGTAGAGAAAAATTAAATCTCTTGTAATGGAAATGTTTGAAAATTATAAAAAATGATTACTTATCTGAACATTATTAGTGGCATTTCAATTGACTGTCCTGTTCCAATGGAATTTTGTTGAAACGCTTTTCTGTGTTAACTAATAAATTTATAGTTATTTTTGAAAATAGATATAGCGTATTCAAGTATGCTGTTTGCTATCGAATGTTTTGATAATATTAAAATCAAAAAAAATAAATAAATAAAGGTGTCTGAATATGAATGAAACTGAAACTTCAACTAAAAAAACAACACGCAGGGGTTTTCTAAACTATATAATGTCTATAACTGGAATTGGATTTAGTGCATCAATTCTTTATCCCTTATTTTCATTTCTTAAACCACCAAAGCAAAATGAAGTTGAAGTTTCAAGCGTTTTGGCTTGCAAACTTTCCGAAATTGAAAAAGAAACTCACAAGATAATTCGGTTTGGGAGTAAGCCGGTGATTTTAATTCGAACAGCTGAGGATAAGCTTGTTGCTTTTTCTGCTGTTTGCACCCACCTTGACTGCACTGTTCAATATAAAAAAGAAATGGGTACAATTTGGTGTGCTTGCCATAACGGTAAATATGATCTTACGGGCAGAAATATTTCCGGACCGCCTCCCCGACCATTAGATCCATTCGTTGTTAAAGTTAAAGGTGATGAAATTTATATATCTAAAAAAGCATAGTTTTAAAATGAAAAATAAATTACAAAATATTTATTCCTGGGTTGATGAAAGAGTTCATCTGCAGGACTTAGTAAATTTTATGGGTAAAAAATATGTGCCTGTTCATCGTCATTCGATCTGGTATTATTTCGGAGGTCTTTCACTTTTTCTATTTATAATTCAAGTTGTTACTGGAATCTTGCTTCTGCTTTATTATAAAGGAAGTGCTGATCTCGCATTCGAAAGCATTCAATTTATAATGTCGAAAGTTCAGTTCGGATGGCTGATCAGATCAATACACGCATGGTCGGCAAACTTGTTTATTTTATCTCTATTCATTCACATGTTCAGTGTGTATTTTGAAAAAGCTTATCGCAAACCAAGAGAGTTGACTTGGTTTACAGGTATGGTAATGCTCTTCCTTGCACTTGGATTTGGCTTCAGCGGTTATCTTTTACCATGGAATGAATTAGCTTTCTTTGCTACCAAAGTTGGTTCTGATATTGCGGGAGCTGTACCGGTGATAGGTGAACCAATGAAAATTTTTATTCGTGGAAGTGAAGATGTAACGGGCGCTACATTATCACGTCTATTTGGTTTTCACGTTGCTTTATTTCCAGGAATTTTTACTTTCTTTCTTTTAATACACTTAATATTAATTCAGAGACAAGGAATCAGTGAACCAATGCACTTTGAATCAATTCCAAAGAAAGAAAAAAAGACAATGCCCTTTTTCCCAAACTTTCTTTTGCGTGATTTATTATTCTGGTTAGTTGTCTTAAATATTCTCGCAATCCTCGCAGTCTTTTTTCCGTCGGAACTTGGTAAGAAAGCTGATCCGTTTGGCTCGGCTCCGGCAGGCATAAAACCTGAATGGTATTTTCTTTTTATGTTTCAAAGCCTAAAATATTTACCCGCTAATATTTTATTTATTGAAGGCGAGGTCGTTGGTATTCTATTATTTGGATTAGCCGGGGTGCTCTGGTTATTCGTTCCGTTTTGGGATCGAAAATCTTCACGCGGGGAAAAAAATTATATAATTAATTACCTGGGAATCTTTGCCGTTGTTTTCATCATTATTCTAACTATGCTTGGATGGTTATCATGAAAAAGTATTATTTAATTATTACATTATTAATTTTATCAGCAGCTTTTACTCTTGCTCAAGAAACCAAAGAGGAAGATCAGTGTTTTACATGTCACGAAATGTTAGGAAGCAAAGAAGCAGAATTATTTAAAAAAGATATTCATCATTTAAAGGGAATTTCCTGTTCTGCCTGTCATGGTGGAGATAGTAAAAATGATGATATGGATGCAGCTATGAATCCCAAAATCGGTTTCACCGGCGTTCCTAAAGGTGATGGGATAACGGAAAAATGTATTAAATGTCATGCCGATAAAGATAAAATGCAAAGATATGGTTCGAATCTGCCTACAAATCAATATGAAAATCTAAAATCAAGCGTGCATTGGAAATTATCATTGAGTGGAAAAGAGCACATGGTTCAATGTACTACTTGCCATAATGCTCACGGGATAGTTTCAGTAAAGAATCCCCTCTCCCCTGTTTATCCATTGAATGTTCCCAAAACATGTTCATCCTGTCATAGCAACGAAGTTTTTATGCGAACATTCAATCCATCATTACCTGTTGATCAGTTTCAAAAATATAAAACAAGTCAGCACGGAATATTAAATTCAAAAGGTGACAGCAAAACTGCTGAGTGCGCAAGCTGTCATGGAAGTCACGATATAAAATCTACTAAAGATGTTAACTCAAAAGTTTATCCATTGAATGTTCCTAAGACTTGCTCGAAATGCCACAGCGATGCCGACTATATGAAAAGCTATCACATACCAACTGATCAATTTCAAAAATTTTCATCAAGCGTTCATGGAAAAGCATTACTAGAAAAGAAAGATATCAATGCGCCGGCTTGCAATAGCTGTCATGGAAATCACGGTGCAGTTCCCCCCGGAGTTGAATCAATTTCAAAAGTATGCGGATCCTGTCACGCACTAAATGCAGAATTATTTTCTAACAGTCCGCACAAAAAAGCATTTGATGAAAAAAATTATCCCGAATGCGAAACCTGTCATGGAAATCATGAAATTGCTCCCCCTACCATCAGTATGCTTGGTGTTACTGATGATGCAGTTTGTTCAAAATGCCATAAAGAAAATGAAAACAAAAAGGTTATTTAATCGCCAAACAAATGAAAGAACTTTTAGTAAGATTAGAATCATCTGAAAAAACTGCCGGACTTCTAATTGAAGAAGCAGAACAAAAAGGCATGGAGATCAGTGAATCGAAATTTAAATTAAAAGATATTCGGCAAGCCCGGCTGGAATCAAGAACTATGATTCACTCATTCGATTTAGAAAAGTTTAAGGAGGTAGTTGACGGCAAAGGTTTGACAACAAGTAAAATAGTTATTGAAGAAGCAACAGCTTCTATTGATGATTTCTATTTCAGAAGATATGGCTTAGTGGCTTCCATTTTGGTTATTAGTCTTCTTGCTTTAAGCATTTATATCTTTATAAAAAAATTAGAGAAGAAACAAAGTTCCAACTAATCAAGACTTCTTATTGCATCGCCACAATCTGTCATTTCCATGGCAATGCCATAGGGATCCAGGAAGAGATCAATGGATTTTCGTTTTCTCGGGAATGAAATTTAGAATTTTTCAGATGTCTCTAAAGTACTTCCTTCGTTGTTGAAAATAGAAATTTGAACAAAATTGGTATGAATTTTTAAAATGAGTAAATTAGCGTTCAAAATTTTAGAAGTTCTTTATTAATAGTTTCGGAAATGATCTATGCCCTATTTAAAACCCAAATTTTTTACCACACTTAAAAATTATAATAAACAACAATTTATTTCTGATGCGACTGCCGGCGTTATCGTTGGTATCGTTGCACTTCCACTTGCAATTGCATTTGGTATCGCTTCCGGTGTTACACCTGAAAAAGGAATTATCACTGCAATCATTGCAGGTTTTGTAGTCTCCTTTTTTGGCGGCAGCCGTGTCCAAATTGGTGGACCAACCGGCGCATTCATTATTATTGTTTACGGAATTGTTCAGCAGTATGGAACAACCGGTCTGGCAATTGCCACTATAATGGCGGGTATAATTTTAGTCATAATGGGATTGGTTAAGTTTGGTTCGCTGATAAAATTCATACCCTACCCTGTTGTTGTTGGATTTACAAGCGGTATTGCTCTGCTGATCTTTTCTACACAGGTAAAAGATTTTTTTGGATTAACTATTGAAAAAGTACCTGCCGAGTTTCACGAAAAATGGATGGCATACTTTCAAACTTTCTCAACAATAAATTATAATGTATTTGGCATTGCAATGCTGGCATTGTTAATAATGATTTTCTGGCCAAAGGTAACACATAGAATTCCAGGTTCATTAATTGCAATTATTGTAACAACGGTTATTGTGATTATATTCAAACTTCCTGTCGATACAATTGGAAGCAGATTTGGCGAGATACCTTCAAATCTTCCTTCCCCAAGTTTTTATGAAATTGATTTAACTATAGTGCGTAACTTAATTGGACCTGCAACTGTAATAGCAATACTTGCAGCAATAGAATCACTTCTCTCTGCAGTTGTTGCAGACGGAATGATTGGCGGTAAGCACAGAAGCAATATGGAATTAATTGCACAGGGTTTAGCCAACATTATTGTCCCAATATTTGGCGGCATACCCGCTACCGGTGCTATTGCGAGAACTGCCACTAATATTAAAAACGGTGGAAGAACGCCTGTTGCTGGAATCATACACGCATTAACACTTTTATTGATAATGTTATTTTTTGGCAGTTATGCAAAATTAATTCCTATGGCTACATTAGCTGCAATACTTATTATTGTTGCATACAATATGAGTGAATGGCACGCATTCAAATCATTATTAAAAAGTCCTAAGAGCGATGTTGCAGTTTTATTAACTACATTTTTCTTAACTGTTATTTTTGATCTGACGATTGCAATCGAGATTGGAATGGTACTTTCAGTTTTACTATTTATGAAGCGTATGTCTGAAGTTTCTAATGTTAGCGTTATTACTCGTGAGCTTGAAGATGAAGAAGACCAGCCCGATCCTAATGCAATTGATAAGAAACAAATTCCCGAAGGTGTGGAAGTATTTGAAATTAACGGACCATTCTTCTTTGGTGCTGCGAAAAAG
This sequence comes from Ignavibacteriales bacterium, assembly GCA_016709155.1. Taxonomy (NCBI): domain Bacteria; kingdom Pseudomonadati; phylum Ignavibacteriota; class Ignavibacteria; order Ignavibacteriales; species Ignavibacteriales bacterium. The sequence continues at coordinate 101,273 of JADJEI010000014.1, forward strand.
TTTAAAGATGAAATGGCTGTTATAGAAAAGCCGCCAAAGGTAAGGATTATAAGAATGAGAAACGTGCCTGCAATTGATGCAACCGGACTGCAAACTCTAAAAGATTTTCATCACGATGCGATAAAGCAAAAAACGCACATGATTCTTTCCGGAGTTCATACACAGCCTTTATACGCAATGACACAAGCAGGTATTTTTGATCTGTATGGCGAAGATAATATTCATGGTAATATTGATGATGCACTTGATCGTGCGAGAGAAGTACTTGGTTTGCCAAAGATAGGCAGACCAAAAGATTTTATTCCAACTGTTAAGAGAGATATGGAGACAAAATAATAGATGGAACTTAACATAAAAGATATTTCTCATTTGCTAATGCTTCCCGAAAAAGAAGTTCAGCAGTTGATTAAGAAAAATGAAATTCCATTTCAACATCTTCACGACAAAGTTGTTTTTAACAAACACCAGATAATCGAATGGGCGCTTGGACACAACCTTCCAATCAACGTTTCAGGTCATCAGAAATTAAGTGAATATCACATAGAAACTTTGGGCACTTTGTTAGATAAAGATTCATTTCATTATGATTGTGAATTAACAGAAGCTGGTTATCTCGAACAAATGATTTCACAAATAAATTTTGAAAAAAATGTTGATAAGGAAATTATTGTGCAGCTTCTTAAAAGCAGGGAATCAATGATGAGCACAGCTATTGGAAACGGAATAAGTCTTCCCCACCCTCGCGTACCGCTTATGGTGGGAAGAAATAAACCACTGATAAATTTTTCTTTCCAAATAAACCACTTGATTTAAAATCAATTGATGGTAAACCCGTTCATACTTTAATTATGCTAATCTCTCAAACAATAAAGCAGCATTTAAGTTTGATCGCTCATTTAAGTTTTTTACTTTCAAAAGAAACATTTAGATTTGCGTTGGAAAACAGACTTGAGTGCAACGAAATTTTAGATATAATTACAAAGATTGAGGAGACAAGAAATAAATCTTAATGAACGGTTTACTTAATTCGGAAAATATTTTCTTCACATCTGCCTTTGCGATTCAGTTTATCTCTATCGCATTTTTGTTTATTAAAGATCAACACAAAGCGCTCTTTGCTGCAAACACAGTTTTGTTAATTGGATTAGCACTAGGTCTGATCTCCACTTTGTCCTCCGCACTTTTTTCTTCCAATGAATTTTCTTCACACAGTATTTTTTATAATTTTATTCGCTTGATGGTTTGGGAACATACTTCCTATTCATCATTCAGTTAGTTGCAATCCCAACAACTATTTTTAACTTTTCTTATCTTCAGCATTACATCGAAGAAAAAAATCCATAAAAAGTTTTGTTACCTTTTATATTATTCTTCTGATCTCAACTCAGTTTATAGTTATTGCAAATCAGTCAATTTTATTTTTGGTTAGCTGGGAAGTAATGAGTATGTCAGCCTACCTTGCAATGCTGTTAGAAAAAGAAAAAGAAGAGGTTCAAAAAGGAAGTTTTTATTATTTCGCTGCTTCACATGTTTTAATCTTTATTTTGTACATAATGTTCTTCCTGCTTCATCAGCAAACCGGAAGCTGGTTCTTTAGCGATTATCATCTTTCATTCTCAACTGGAATTGTTGTTCCCATAATTTTTCTTTTATCGTTTATCGGATTTGGAATTAAAGCTGGATTTATGCCGTTTCATTTTTGGCTGCCGCAAGCTCATCCAATCGCACCAACTGTTTTAAGCGCCTTTCTTTCCGGTGTGATAATCAAGATGGGCATCTACGGAATTTTAAGAACTTATCTTTTTATCAAACCTGTGCCCGAATGGGCTGGATGGTTTATTTTAATTATTAGTATCATCAGTGCAATATTTGGTGTTTGGTATGCGCTTGCTCAACACGATATTAAACGACTGCTTGCATATCACTCAATAGAAAATATTGGAATCATCGGGATTGGAATTGGAATTGGATTTATCGGATCTGCAAATAATCTACCTGCTGTCGAAGTTTTAGGATTTGGCGGAGCACTTCTTCACACACTTAATCACGCAATATTTAAAAGCCTTTTGTTTATTGGCAGCGGAGTTGTGTATCAAAATCTTGGAACACGCAACATCGAATTGATGGGCGGAATTGTTCATCGCGCTAAATACATTGCATTACTTTTTCTAATTGGTTCAGTTGCGATTAGCGGTGTTCCACCTTTCAATGGATTTATTTCTGAGTTTATCATTTACACCGGATTTTTTAAAACAGCAAACGAGTTAAAAAATTATTACCCAATTTTAATGTTGATGTTTGTTGTTGGTTTGGCTTTTGTTGGCGGACTTGCAGTTGCTTGTTTTACGAAAGTAAATTCAATTATGTTTTTAGGAAGTGAACGGAAAGAAGTAAAACATTTTCACACTTCAGTTTATGATTACATCTCACTTGGAATCTTTGCTCTTCTTTGTGTTGTGATTGGATTTTATCCGCAGCCATTTATTGGAATAGTCAATAAAGTTATTGTAAGTGATTTTGTTTCGACTCATCCTTCTTCGGCATTAGTTAATATTGATTGGCTGTATTTTACTTTGATATTTTCATTCATAGCACTTGGAATTTTCTTTCTATATTTATTTAAAGTTAAACTTGAAAAGAAATTTGGGAGAAGAACTTCTGATGCCTGGGGCTGCGGCTATGAAAACCTGAATCCACGAATGCAATACACAGCTTCATCTTTTGCCGATGAGTTAAATGAAATTCCAAAATCTATTTTAGTATATCATAAAAAGATTAAAGTTTCAAAAAATGCTTATCCTCTTTCTTCAAAGTTTGAAAGTCATTCAAATGATTTTGTTGATAGTAAAATAGTTTTACCTTCATTTAGGTTTTTAAGTTTTCTCGTAACAAAAATTAAATTCCTAAGTCAAACCGATATTCGCTATTACATCGGTTTCATTTTGATCATCATTACAATTTATAGTTTCATAGCATTCTTATGGTCATAGTTATATTACAAGGAATTGCTTCTGTATTAATATTGTTAGGATTAGCTCCTTTGTTTGTTGGCATTGTGAACAAACAAAAGGCAAAACTAACAGGAAGAGTTGGTGCGCCAACCTTACAGCCATACTATGACTTGCAAAGACTTTTTAAAAAAGAAACAATCAATGCAAGCACATCGTCTTTTATCAGTCGTGTTTCACCATTAATAAATTTTATCACACTTATTGTGGCTGCGGCAATGCTGCCCGTAGGATTTTGGAAACCACTTGTAAGTTTTAATGGTGATATAATTTTATTTGCCTACATTTTAGGATTGTCAAGATTTTTCCAAATACTTGCGGCGATGGATATCGGCAGTTCATTTGAAGGCATGGGCGCAGCACGCGAAGCAACATTTGCCTTATTTGCAGAACCAATTTTCTTTTTTACTATTGGAAGTATTTCTTTCATAAGCGGCTATACTTAACTTTTTGATATCTATCATTCAATCCAGCTTGATAATATTTCTTATGAAGTTTTTATTGTGATATGTTCAATCTCAGTATTTATGCTTGCAGTTACAGAATGTTCACGTATGCCTGTTGATGATCCAAATACTCATCTGGAGTTGACAATGATTCACGAGGTGATGATACTTGATAATTCAGGCTTGGATCTATTCCTCTATCAATACTCAAGCTACATAAAGTTATTCATCTACTCTGTTCTTGAAATATCATTCTTTTATCCATTCAGCCAGCAGAGCTACCTAATTGGGATATTAATATTTATAGTTGGAAGCATCGTGTTAAGTTTTTCACTTGCTGTTGTAGAAACTATTACCTCAAGATATAAAATGAAAAGCATTCCACAATATTTGTTATTTGCAACTGCAATCGGAATATTAAATTTATTGATTTACACTTTTACAAAATGAAAAATAAATTATTGAATAAAATTCAAAGTAATTCTACTTGTCATTCCTGCGAAAGCAGGAATCTCCTATGCTTTGAGGAATTAGATTCCCGTTTACACGAGAATGACAGAACATTCACTTGTCATTCCTGCGAAAGCAGGAATCCACTGTACTTTGCAAAATTAGATTCCCACTTTCGTGGGAATGACGAGTTTGACCGTGTTCGAAATAAATATTTCTATTGTTAAAATTCTATGGAAAATCTTTTAAGCATACTTTTTTGTCTCACAATTTTTTATGTTTCTGTAACTCCAAGAGTTAAAAGCTACGTTGCCGTGCTGCAAATTCAAGGATTACTCTTATCAATTCTTGTCTTTCTGCCATTCATAAAAAACTTTTCGATCTTCGGAATAATTTTACCAATCACTCTTTTAATTGTAAAAGTTATTTTAGTTCCGCGCTACATCAATAAAATTATTCTTGATCTTGATATCAAAAGAGTTATTGAACCAACAATTCAGCAAATAGTATTTTTGCTTTTAGTAATTACAACAATGATAATTATTTTTCTTACTTCAAGCATAATTTCAAAAAATACCGAACTTGATGTTATCCCCTTTGCAAGCGGCTTTTCTGCAATAGCAATTGGAATTTATATAATCATATTTAGGAAAAAACTTATTGTTCATGTTTGTGGATTCCTTGTATTAGAAAATGGAATTTTTCTTTTCGGTACTGCCGTTGCATCAGAACTTCCGATGATGATTGAACTCGGTGTTTTGCTCGATGTTTTTGTTGTTGTTTTTTTAATGGGAATTGCATTAAACAAAATCCGAAGCACCTTTGAAGGTTTTGAAGTTTCTGATCTTGGAAGGTTAAAAGACTGATGTTAGGATTTTCAATACTAATACTACTACCGCTGTTTACAGCTTTGTTCTGTTACTTTGTAAAGAATCTTCGCTTACAATACAATGTATCTTTGGTAGTAAGTCTCGTGCATCTATTTGTAACGCTTATGGTCTTTCTTGGAATTTACCATATACAGCTTCCAACATTTTTCAGTTTTGATTCTTTAAGCAAAATATTTTTAATGATCCTTTCCAATGTTTACTTTTGGGTTGTGTTTGTTTCATACGCTTATTTGAAACGCCCCGTTACAACAAAAGCAACCGAAGGTCAAAGGTATTATTTCCTTTTACTTAACTTTTACCTCGCATCAAATTCAGCGGCAATGCTAAGCAGCCACTTTGGAATGTACTGGGTTACTGCTGAAACTACAACCTTATCTGTAGCGCCTTTAATTTATTACTATAGAAATGAGGAAGCTCTTGAGGCAATGTGGAAGTATTTGTTTTTAGTTTCGGTTGGAATTGCATTTGCGTTTATCGGAATTTTATTCTTAACACTTTCTGCCAATGGAACTTCGCTCGAAGGTAAACAACTATTTTTCTGGGAGTTTATCCGAAATGCAAAAGAATTAAATCCAATCTGGCTTAAAGCAAGTTTTATTTTCATTTTTGTTGGATTGAGTACAAAAATAGGTACAGCACCAATGCACTCTGGTGATGTTGATGCAACAAGCAATGCGCCAAGTCCTATTGCTGCACTTATGTCAGGTTCGCTGCGTCTTACAGCTTTAATTGGTGTGATGAGAATTTTTCAAATTATAACTCAAACATCTTCGTTTGAATTTGCAAGAACCATACTAATCATTGGCGGATTGCTATCTCTGTTTACTGCTTTTGTATTTATGTTTAAAGTAAATAATTATAAACGAATGCTTGCATATTCAAGCGTTGAGCATTTAGGGATGATCACACTGGGAATTGCAACTGGCGGCATTGCTTTTATTGGTGCAATGTACCACGCAATATATAATTCAATTACCAAAATAGTTTTGTTTTTAAGTGCGGGGAATATTCATAGCAAATTCAAATCACGTGAAGTTGATAAAGTTAGAAACGTAATGAACATTTTACCCAAAACAGGATGGCTTTTCTTGATTGCTTATCTTGCTATTTCCGGCATTCCACCATTTGGTATATTTTTTAGTGAAATAAAAATATTTGAAGGAATTCTTTTTTCTGATAAACCTTATGTTCTTGCTTTAGTGATGATTTTTATGTTATTCATTTTTATAAACATGGGTAAGATTATTTTTACAATGCTTTATAAAAAAACATCAGATGATTCTAATGAAGTTGCGAATGAAAAGTTTGATATAATTCATCTTGCAGCAATTTTACTCCTGATTTTATTAGTTACAATTGCCATAACTTCACCTGATATTATTTATCAAAACATATTAACCGTTGGAAAAGATTTTGGAATTACACTTTAATAATAATTTTGTCTGTCATTCCTGCGAAAGCAGGAATCCATTTTATTTTGAGATAAGCACATGAGTCTTCAACTGCAAAATAATCAGCGCTTTGATGTTTCATCAATTCAATTTTTAACTGTTGATGATTTCCAAAATAATGTACGCAGTGCTCTATCAAATGGCTATCGAATAATTGCTCTTACACCGATTGATAAAAATATTCCAGAAAAAATAATAGCTGTAGTTACTGATAATGCTTCTTCATCAATTAATATTATTGGTGGTCAGTTTGATAAATCTAAATTGGAGTTTGAAAGTTTTGCAAATGAATTTCCTCAAACAAATTATTTTGAATGTGAACTCTCCGAAAATTATGGATACGTTCCGCTCAATCATCCTTGGCTTCGTCCGGTTAGAAAACAAAATGTTATTCTTGGAAATAAACCGTATCACTTTTATAAGTTAGAAGGTGAAGAAGTTCACGAAGTTGCGGTCGGTCCTATCCATGCAGGAGTAATTGAACCCGGTCATTTTAGATTTCAATGCCACGGTGAACTCGTTTACAATCTTGAAATAAATTTAGGCTATCAGCATCGTGGAGTAGAAAAACTTTTACTTCAATCAAATTCAGATCAAAGAATTATTCTGTCTGAATCAATTGCTGGTGATACAACAATCGGTCATACTTTTGCACATTGCAGTGCAATCGAAAGTTTAACACAAACACAACTTAGTCTGCGCGCTGAAGTAATCAGAACAATCGCTTCTGAAATTGAGAGGATTGCAATGCACTTATCCGGTCTTGGCGGCGTTGCTAATGATGTTGGTTTTGCTTTGCCTTCATCATCTTACGGAAGACTTCGCACGCTTGCGATAAATAGTTTACTGGCACTTTGCGGCTCTCGTTCTGGCAGAGGTTTATTTATTTATGGCGGTGTTCGATTTGATTTTAATGACGATATAATAAATGTTGTAAAGAAAAATCTTGAAGTTATTCGTAATGATGTTGCAGAAATTAACAACTATCTTTTTTCATCAATTGGTGTGCTTACAAGATTTGAAGATACAGGCTCAGTCTCTAATGATCTTGCAAAAACTATTGGCTTGGTTGGTCTGACGGCACGTGCATCTGCTTTAGAAGAAGATGCAAGAATAAATTTTCCGTATAGCGCCTATCGTTATAATCCCGTTTCTATGATTACTCTCTCAAGCGGAGATGTTTTTGCGCGTGCAAGGTTACGTGCATTGGAGATTGATGAATCACTTAAATTTATTTTTGATCAGATGGATAATCTTCCATCAGGCGAATTAAAATCCAATGTGGGAGCAATAAAAAATAATTCCGGTGTCGTTTCTATTGTTGAAGGATGGCGCGGCGAAATTGTTCATATCGCTTTTACTAATGAAAACGGAAATTTAACTCAATATAAAATCAAAGATCCATCATTTAATAATTGGTACGGATTAAGTTTAGCTTTACGCAAAACAGCTATTTCAGATTTTCCTTTATGTAACAAAAGTTTTGATTTATCGTATGCAGGACATGATCTTTAATAATTTATTGGCAAATGATACTTGTCATTCCTGCGTAAGCAGGAATCCAATTACTTGGAGTAAAGTAGATTCGACATTTTCGTGGGAATGACATAACAAGTAGAAAAATAATTTATGAATGACGCAATAAAAATAAGATTGCTGCAAGGCGATCCAATAATTCACGATGTGAGAAGTGTAAAACTTCCTCCCCTATTTCGTGGGTTACCAAGGATTGAAGACAAAGAATGTCAAGCTGGTTGTACCAAATGTTCAGAAGTTTGTCCAACAAACGCAATCAATTTAAATCCTGTACAGATTGATTTGGGCTTATGTGTCTTCTGTCCTTTATGTGAAGAAGTTTGTCCGGAAAAGATTATTCATTTCACAAATGAATATCATACAGTAGTTGATAGCAGAGAAAAACTAATAATCACAAAACAAGTAAAATCAATTTCGCCTGAAATCGCTTCACAAAAAATCAGAAAATATTTTGGTAAATCATTAAAGCTGAGAGAAATTTCCGCCGGCGGCTGTAACGGCTGCGAACTTGAGTTGAATGCACTAAGCAATGTTAATTTTGATTTAGGAAGATACGGAATTGAATTTGTTGCTTCACCTCGCCACGCAGATGGAATTGTTATAACAGGACCATTAACACAGAATATGACAAACGCAATAGAGCTTTGTTACGAAGCAGTTCCAAATCCCAAAATAATTATTCTGTTCGGTGCTTGTGCAATTAGTGGAGGAATATTTCAAAATTCTGATTCGATACAAAGTAATTTTTTAGAAGAAAATAAAATTGATCTTTACATTCCCGGCTGTCCCCCACATCCACTAACATTTATAAATGGATTATTGGATTGGTTAGATAAAAAATAATGGGAATCCCTCCCTTCCGGAATTTAGCTAAGATTTTTCTACAGGTAAGTTAAATTCAATTGTGATTGATTCAGCATCAATTATTTTTTCAATTACAAAAGGCTGGCTGTTATCCATTACATGATATTTTTCCTTCGAGGGTTCTAATACAATATAAAAGTCTTTAACAATCATTTGAGTGAAAGAGAAAACATAAATCTTTGTCACGTTTCCCGTTGAAACTGTTCTAATTAGATAATTATTTTCTTTATCTGCATAAGTTTTTGCACTAACTTTTAACTCATCCTCTAAAGTATCAGCAGCGAGGATATTTGATTTACGAGGTTCGTTTTCCCACTTGATATGATTCGGATAGAGCGTAAATATTTTTGGTAAGGTATAGGCGCTGATCTTTTCTGCCAATTTTATTTTTAATGATTCATCAACTTTTTTAGATAGATTAAGTTTCAGATTCTTATAAAATTCTATTGCTTCCCTCATTGACTCCCCCTGTTCAATCTCACGTATCTTTTCCGCACTCAAATTTTGCGGAGAAAAAACGTACTCAAACAGTTCTTGTTCATTTATCATTTTTATAGTTCCTTAATATGTTCATTCTATCATTATAATATTCGTAAAATATGTTTTTACGGAAAAGCGGCTTTATTTAATTTTTTATAAGGTCAGTAATTTCTTTTTTAAAGATTTTAAATAGATACTCGAATATATTCTGATATTTTTTTTGATAATCGCTTAATGATATTTCAATAAACTGCTCAAATAAATATTTATATAATCCGGGACTTACTCCTCCATCCTTCAAATCTGTTGAAATACTTTGCAAAGCCTTCTCAATTCCGCTCACTTCAAATTCATTCAACTTATGCTGCGCTAAATAGGATACCCGCATCTTTTCAAATGTACTCTTTAAGGCTTTATCAACAATTCTATTAACCTCAAATTTATCCTCTACCTCAACTGTTCCGTCATTTAGTAATTCAGCAGCATTCAATTTTTTTATTCGCATCACTAAAGCATTAATCGGAATAGCCGGCGTTTTATTCGTTTGAGCTTTGATATAAGAAAATATTTTTTCAAGCATTTTCTTTGATGAAAACAGCTCAGCCGGAAGCGAATTTATAAAATCAGCATCCGGAAGTGAATCAGGCTGATGTTCCCTATCATCCTGAACAATGTATGTGATACCGAGAAAATGCTTCTTACAATATTTTTCTTTATCAATTTTATAACTCACCGAATCAAGAATTTTAGAAAAGAATGGATCAGAGGTTCGTAAAAGCTGCGCTACATAATTTTCTGAGGACTTAGAGACTAAAGAGTTGAGAAAGTACAAAGCGCTTTCTTCAGTTTCGATTTGCGGCTGCCAATTATGTATTAAGGTTTTTAACCTAATGAATACACCGTTTGAATCACGCTCGAATAAATGAACAATTGATTCGATAGACATCTCTGTTAAGCTGACATCTTCAGCGAGCAGAGCTTTACTGATATTCTTATAGCGATACTTCAAATAAGTATGAGCTATTTTTTGACATACCACAACGAGTTGATTTATTTGAAGTCGTGTAATGTTGTCATCACAAATTGCATTTAATATTTCAAGTATAGAAAAGGAGTTTTTCATACAGGGCTAAACTAATAAAAAATGGAATACCAAAAATATAATGAGTGGAGAAAAAGAATTTTCCATTTTTATTAATATAATATTTTTGTACACCTATATAAGGTTAGCACAGACAGGATTGTCTGTGCTACGAATAATTCATTCGGGCTTTTACAAAACTTAGCAAGTTATGGACAGCCAATATGGCGTAAAAAATATAAGATAACTGCAAGGTATAATTAAAAGCCAATAGGAGTATAATAGCTAAGCAATAGGTGAGCAATAGCTGTTTGTAACTAAAACACGCTAAAAACGAAGTGACTGTATTAATAGTTGTTTTTGTTTGGCAATATTGGCAGAAGGATGAAAATGAGATTTTATTTCCTTAAAAATCATTTAGATTCAATCCGTAACTAACGAGTGCGGGTAATACGCATAGCCCATAAAACAAGCTAAAAACAAAACAAAAAATATTTTTAATAAATTTTTACTTTTTTTTCCGAAAAGGGAAGAATTATGAATATACAGGTAATAGAAGTAAGAAGATTAATAAACGAAAGGAAAGATTCAAATATTCTTAATGAAACAGATATTCAAAATAAATTGGATTTTTTTATTAATAACTCTGAGCCTTAACGGTCCAAGTTTTACACAACAAACTATTTACTTTGCAGATGCGCATTATTCGGGTTTTGCTTCAGAAATGTATGAGAATCAGTATGATAAAATACCGAAACAATGTAAATCAATTAAAAGAATATTTCAATGTTGGCGGTAGATTGGTCGGGATAGTTTTTACCGTACCAGATTATAACAAGATTGTTATGAAAGTTATTCCGGATTCAGTAATTATTGTAATGTACAATATATACGATGAAATTCTCAAATTAAATTGTGATTTCCTTACATCCTTTAATCCTCATAGCTTGGATACTAGTAAACTTAATTTATTCATTACAATCGAAGGATTGACAGAGAGTTCAATCAATAAACTTCTTGATATCGATACTGAACATTACATTATGGTTGTAGGCATAATTCATAATAATGATACTGAATTAGGTAACTGTTGCTATTGCTCGAAAGAAAATGATATGGGGCTGACTGAAAAAGGTAAGGCATTAATCGAAAAATTAATCAGAAATAAAATTATCATTGATGTTGCTCATACTTCTTTAAATAGTTTTAGAGACATTCTGAAAATCTGCATAGAAAAAAATGGTTTAGTTTTATCCTCACATACAGGCTTATACGACCTTAATGAGCATCCGCGTAATCTGAGAAACGAGCAAATTGAAGAACTTAAAAAGATAGATGGTGGAATAGGGTTGATAATTCACCAACCCTACATTAGTAAAATGCCTACAAAAAAAACCACAATCGCCACCTACTTCGAGTTATTAGAATTTCTAGTTAATGATATGAATATGAAAAATGTTTTTATAGGATCCGATTACTGTTCAGATATCCAACCAATAGTTGGTGTTCATTCATTAGCGGATTTGCCCAGAGAGATATTACATTATGACAAAAGTAATTTAACGAGCCAGGAAATTCAAGGTTTTACAATTAATAATCTTTTAAAAATATTTAATAAAATTAATTAAGAGGCACTTATGAAAAAGTTAGTTGTGATAGTGATTTTTTTAGCCTTTGCATTTCCGTCTTCCATAAATTCCCAAAATTTGTGGGATAAAATAAAAGATAAAGGCAGAGAAATAATTAATCAGGGGAAAGAAAAAGTAAAAGAATATTATGATAACAATAAAGATAAGATCAAAGAAAAAACAAGAGAGGTGATAAATAATTCTACTAATAATATTCAAAAACTAAATAATAAATATAGCGGAACGTATCAAAGGACTATCGAAAAAACTAAGGAAATCACATCTGAGATAAGAAAAAACCCAAGAAAAATATTTGAATATAAAAAACAGGCAGACAGACTTGTACAGGGTGCGGTAATACTGGGGTAAAAAATATTCCTGTATATGATCCTCAAACAGGTCAAATGACAAATATGGATTCATACTGTAGAACCTTTGTTAGCGAGGTCGGTGGTGATGCAATTAGAGGCAGTGAACTTGAAGAAGATCCTGTTGGATTAGCTGTAATGATTATGATGGATGAGGATTATTTACTTGAGGCGAAGTTAATTACCACGCCTGAGGGAGAGTGGATCAGCGCAAATGATGCTGTAAATTCAAGTCTAAATCAGCATTCAGTAAATCTATTGCATACCGACTATGCAGAAATGAAAAATGCTTATGAGAGAGGGGACGTTACTTATTTCAATCAAAAATTTGAAGACTTTAGAGGTGATGTTGCAAATCTTTCTAACTATTGTGCTTATTCTTGTCCTTGGGTATATCTCTTCAACGGTGAAAAGTTTATCAAATATAAGGAAACAATTAAAGATCAAAATTCTGAATCTTTAGATTTATACCAACCACTCACAATACCAGTACAATACGTTATAGATAATAAACTATCAGTTTTGATAAATGAAGAGCTTGAAGAAACATCTTACTTGGATCATATCTATTTGGAAGTTGATGGAGCCAGAATAGAACCTGAAGCTGCTCTTGTGATAAGAGAATTATTATTGCGACCTGATGAAAAGTATTTGAAACTGGAAAAGGGAGAAAGCGTTTTGCTAACTTTCAAAATCTTAGGCAGCACCCTGCTCGATAGTGAAATAAAGATAGTAGCCAAAGGTTATTATCAACCAAAAGTAAAATTAACATCAAGATAGATTTATAAATATTAAATCGGGATTCACAATGAAATCAACAAAATTTTCCATCATAGTTCTAATTATAATTTTAATAACAAGTTTTACAAGTGGCCAAAATTTTTGGGAACAAACAAGTGCCCCTGGATATATAATTACTTATGCAATGTTTCAAGATGAAAATGAATATATCTATGCTAGTGCCCAAAATATTGGCATTTATCGTTCAACCAATAATGGTACAAATTGGAGCTTATTGACTGTTGGGTTAACAAACCTGAATATATCTTGTATTCGTGGGGACTTTGATGGTACTTTATATTTGGGTACTAAGTGGCCAGGAATATTATTTAAGTCTACTAATAATGCTCAGACTTGGAGCCAAGTAACTACTACACCAACAGATATAGTGTCTGTTCTTGCAATAAAGGGGACACAAAATATATTTGTTGGAACCGCTGAAGGTATATATCGAAGTCTAGATAAAGGAACAAGTTGGCAGTTATTAGATAATGGGATTCCCACTAGTTTCCCTACTATCATTCATAATATAGTGATCTTACATAATGGGGATATATTAGCTTCAGTTTCCACAGATACTTTTAGCAGAGTATATCGTTCTACTGATAATGGGGATTCTTGGGCACCGACGACAAGTGATACCTATTACATTACTAGAATTAAAGTAGATGAATGTAATAACTATATATATATGTCATTTAATGGTGGAGAATTGTGGAGATCGGTTGACGATGGTTACTCATGGGAAGTGAAAAATAATGGTATCATTACAAACATTACATCTGATATTGCCATTAATTCTTCAAACTATGTTTATTTAGCAACTCAAGGACAAGATTTTGAAGAAGTCTATAGAACTACAGATTTAGGAAATAATTGGGAGGCAATATCTTCAGGATTGCCGTATGTCCAGGTTATTTCGCTTCTATTAACTAAAGATGGATTTATATATGCTGGTACATATCGTAATAATACGGGATATGGAATCTACCGATCAGTAACTCCTACTTTTACTCCACCATTAGTCACAACAAATGACCCTGTAAATGTTACACAAACTACTGCGACTTTAAAAGGACCCTAAATCCAAATGGTTCAAATGTAGATTACTTTTTTGAGTATGGACTAACAACGAGTTATGGAAATGTTACCCCTACTCAATCAGGTGGTTCAGGAAATACAAATCTAATAGTATTGTCTAACATTAGTGGACTTCAGCAAAATACCCCCTATCATAATCGTCTTATAGCAGAGATGTGTGATGGAGCAAGGATATACGGTAACGATCTTCAATTTACAACCCTTCCCCTATCCAGCATTGAATTAACCTCACCAAATGGTGGTGAAAATTGGCAAGTTGGTAGTCAGGAAGATATTACCTGGTCAACCATCGGTATAGAAAATGTAAAAATTGAATATTCAATTGATGATGGAATATATTGGAATCCTGTAATCAATTCTACATCAGCAAATTCTGGTACCTATAGTTGGATGATCCCAAATACCCCTTCTACTCAATGTAAAGTAAGGATAAGTGATGTTTTAAATAGTTCGATTGCAGATACCAGTTCAAACACTTTCACTATTAGCGAAGCACCAATAATTACTGTTACAACACCTTCCACTGGTACAATTTGGGAAGCTCTCAGTCAACAAACTGTGACTTGGACTTCAGTAAATGTTTTGGGAAATGTTAATATAAAATTAGACACCGATGGAAGTTTAACATTTCCAATAACATTAAAAAGTAATACTACTAATGACAGTACTGAATTAATTACTGTCCCGGATAATCCTTCAAGTACTTGTAGAATTAGAGTAGAATCATTTGGCAATCCAACTAATATTTTTGGATTAAATAATGGCAACTTCACAATAACACCTCCAGTAGATGTTCATGACATATTAAATAATCAACCAACTGAATATTCTCTTCATCAGAATTTTCCAAACCCATTTAACCCAGTCACCAGGATCTACTATGCTGTTCCAACAGAAAGCCCGGTGACAATAAGACTTTATGATATTCTTGGAAAAGAGATCAAGTTATTGGTTGATGAAATAAAAACCACCGGTAATTATTGGATAGATTTGGATGCAAGCGAATTGCATAGTGGTGTTTACATTTATCAAATGAGATCGGTAAAATTTAATCAGAGTAAAAAACTGATACTAATGAAATGATTTTTGGCATCTTCAATTTTTAAAAATTATTATTCTCAAATACTTTTAAGGTGATCAAATGAAAATTAAAATTATTATGATTTTTGTTTTGTTGTTATCAGGATTTTCTTATTCACAATTACTTTTAACTTCATCGGAAGTATTAAACTCTCCAGATAAGTATGAAGGAAAATTTTTAGGTATGATTGGAACTGTCAGATATCTTGAGACCTTCATAAATGGCACAGGAAATAGAGCAATGAAATTTCAGTTGTCTGAAGATAACGGAGATTTTGTGACTGTCAGACTTGCATTTGAAGAAGCCTGGATTACAGAAGGTGAAAAAGTCCAGATTAGCGGAATATTTCATAAGGATTACGGGCTTGGCTTGGAACAAAATCTAGTAATAATAAATCAAGGTAATTACGGTGAAAGTATCATTCCATATGAGGAAGACAAAACAACAAAATTTTTAGATGGGCTATTGAGGAAACTAATAAAATAATCACCTCATTCTTGAAATACTGATTTATAGAATATTAACGAAGGAGTTAAAATGAGATATATTCACATTTGTATTTTTTTTGTACTTCTTGCCATACTTTTTAATGGGTGTGGTAGTCCATTAGCCCGTTTGTTAACCACTGGAAATCCAAGCATACCGGATTCTGAGATTATGGACGACGGCTACTATTTTGTAAGTGAGCATTACTACGGAATATTCGGTCCAGTTAAATATTACAAAAATACTCCATATGGCAAGATTCAAAGTAGTTATTTAAGTGCTGTGTATAATACTTATAGCTTGGAATTGTCCAGTAGTGTGGCTGTGGTAAATGGTCCTTATCTTAGTGAAGATTATGCTAATAGAGAAAGAAAGACTAAAATTGATTACATAAAATGGCAAGGTAGTGGGAATTACCGTGAAATCTCTTACCAGTAGATTTTATTCAGTTTTTATTCGTTTATTGTTGAAAGTGTTTAATTAGGATATTAGCATAATTTAATCACAGGTTTTGGATAGGATTAGTAGGCTGATCTTCTGTAATTACAATAACAGTTAGATCATCATAATTTATAAATGGATGAAAATTTAGGAATATAGGTTTTAACTAATTATAGAGGTCAAAAAATGAAGAATTATTTCATTGAGATTTTAATATTATTCTTAATGGGAATAACTTTCTTAAAAGCCCAAGATATTCAGGTTGGTATATCATCAGGCAGTAACTTTTATGGTTCAACTAGCTGGAGAAACTGGGATTTGAATTATGAGATTTATATTGCAGATATTAATGGCGATGGTAAAGCTGATTTCATTGGTAGAAATAGAAGAACTAGTATGATTAAAGTAGGAATTTCCAATGGAAATGGATTTTCAATTTCAAGCGGATCTTGGAATGAAAACTACTGGGACCTGAATTACGATATTCATATTGCCGACGTTAATGGAGACGGTATGGCAGATATAATCGGAAGGAGTGAAATCGATGGAGATATTCAGGTTGGTATATCATCAGGCAGTAACTTTTATGGTTCAACTAGCTGGAGAAACTGGGATTTGAATTATGAGATTTATATTGCAGATATTAATGGCGATGGTAAAGCTGATTTCATTGGTAGAAATAGAAGAACTAGTATGATTAAAGTAGGAATTTCCAATGGAAATGGATTTTCAATTTCAAGCGGATCTTGGAATGAAAACTACTGGGACCTGAATTACGATATTCATATTGCCGACGTTAATGGAGACGGTGTGGCAGATATAATCGGAAGGAGTGAAATCGATGGAGATATTCAGGTTGGTATATCATCAGGCAGTAACTTTTATGGTTCAACTAGCTGGGGAAACTGGGATTTGAATTACGATATTCATATTGCAGATGTTAATGGTGATGGTAAAGCTGATTTCATTGGTAGAAATAGAAGAACTAGTATGATTAAAGTAGGAATTTCCAATGGAAATGGATTATCAACTTCAAGAGGATCTTGGAATGAAAACTACTGGGACCTGAATTACGATATTCATATTGCTGACGTTAATGGAGACGGTATGGCAGATATAATCGGAAGGAAATAATTTTTTAACATTCATCTGGAGGCTGTCGCGGTGAAAACTGCGGCAGCTTTTATTATTAATCCAGTTCAGTTTGTTTAACCCGCTTGCCTTTCCTTCTACTTCCGTAAGGAAACAAATTTTTTCATTATGTCAAAGAACATTATGTCTTTTATTGTACTTTAAACATACAAGGTTTTTTACAATGCCTTATTGGATGGAAAGAGTTTTACCAAACACCACCAGCTAATATTATTTTGTTTCTGTATATGGAATGATTATGCTACCATATCGTAGATAAGTGGTTTTATTTGTAATTGTTTTAAGATATATTTACAAAAAAAAAGGAAAATGTTTGTGGAAATTCTAAATGCTGTTTATAAAAATGGCGTGCTTGTATTATTAGATAAGCCTGACATGGAAACTCTAAAGAGTAAAAGACTGAGCGTTAATATTGTTGATGAGGATCAGTATAGAAAATCACAATCAGATAAACTTAAAAGTATTTATAAGTATCTCCATAAGTCTAATCCATTTGCAGAAATTAAAGATGTTGTAAAATGGCAGAAGCAAATAAGGATTGATCGTGAAGTACTTAATTGATAGTAATATCATTATTTATTCATGCATACCTGATTACAAGTTTATTTCTGATTTTATAATCGAAAATCTTCCCGCTGTTTCTATAATATCCAAAATCGAAGTGCTTGGATACAGCAAAATTACTTCTAATGAAAAATTAAGAATTGAAAATATATTTAATATACTTGAGGTTATCGGATTTTCGGAAGAGATCGTTTCTAAAACTATTGAACTAAAGAGTAAGTATAATCTTAAACTGGCTGATGCAATTATTGCAGCAACATCAATCGTTAATGAACTTGTTTTATGTACAAGAAATTTAAAAGATTTTAATAAAATTAAAAAGATTAAACTCTATAATCCATTTGATGATTAGACTATATGTATGTCAGGATTTTTACTATTCATTCCATCTCTTCCTTCTTCACCCATATGCCATTTTTCCAATAAAGGATATTGTTCTTGAGGATATTTTCATATTCCTTTGTATCGGAATACGGTAGGTTAAGGATCCCTTTTGCTACAAGTGAATCTCTTTTAACACGGAATTGATTATCAACCGATATATTAAAATCAATAAGATTTTGGGTTAACTTATACCAAATACCTGAAAATGAATTCTTCATATCTGAGTCTATTATAAAAAAATATTCTTTTGTATTGCTTAAATAATTAAGAGTTCCCATATGAATTGATTGAAATCGATTTTGTACTGCAAAATCATAATCAGTCTTAGGTATTCTAATTAAACAAATAAAATCTGAGACTGGATAATTTTTTATTTGATAATTATCTGTTGTTGGTCTTATACAATTGACACCTGTTAAATTAAATCCAAAAAATATAGCATCTTCAAAACCATTGTCTAAACCAATACATAAAATATCCTTTTTACCATCATTGTTTATATCTCTAATTTTACCATCGTAAGTATGGCCTGAAGACCATAGAATACCAGTATTAATTTTCTGGGTAGTAAGATCAATTGCAAATACTGCGGAACTAAAAGAATTCCCATTATTAGCAAACAAAAAAAGTGAATTGTTCTTTCCGATCATAAGAGTATCAATCATATAAATTGTATACATTGATTCTAAATCCTCTCGCAAAGAACTTACTTTCTCTTGAAAAGAAAATTTCCAAAGCAAGTTCTGATATTTATCATAACATCTTAACGCGCAGGTAGTGTTAAATTCACCATTTTTCCCAATTTGTTCATTTGCAATTAATACTTCTGATGTACCATCAGAATTCACATCAATCAGTTTACTGAACTTGGATAAATAATTTTCATTTCCCACAGAAAGTTCATCCAATCTCAAATGTCTTTTCCAAAGCAACTTTCCATTATTGTTTTTAACAAAAATGTATTGTCCATCAGCTGAAACCGAAGCTGGGTTATCATCAAAATCAAGTACGAAGAAATAAGAAAGCAGCACTGTCAATAATATTGCAGTAAGAATTCCTGCCCAGTTGTGTTTTACAAATCTGCCGCTTCGCTGTACGGGTGTTAGTTTTTTAATCTCTACTATGTTCCTTCGGTTCAGTATGTCTTCAAGGTTTGTTACGGGAATTAGTTCTAAGTTTCGATTGGGATAAAGTGTTTTTAATTCGTCAAGTTTTTGTTTTGCGGCTGGGTAATCATCAAACGGTACAACAAACATTTTTGCACGTGAGTAAAATACTGCTGCAGTTTTTGCTTTTATTATTTCCGCTGAAACAGAGTTTATCTTTCCTGCCCCATCCATTGGACCGGTGAAAACCATACTGTTTGCTGTACGCGCAACTGTGTTGGAGTTATAAAACTTTAATAGTTCTTCAATAAAACATAAAGTTAAAACCACTCCAAGTGAACTGCCGCGGTAAACTCCATAGCTTCCGTTAAAGTGAATGAACACTTCAAAATTCTGGTTATCTTTTTTTACTTTGCTTTGTACAAAACTCTTTGCTGCCTGCCAGGAATTATTTAGTTGTGTAGTTAACAGTTCATCTTTTTCAATTTCATCGGGAATAGTAAAAAACTTTTGTGAAGTGTTTACTGGTTTTAAGTGAAGGGTGATTGTGTCTAAATAGCCATCAATATTATTCTCGTTGTCATTGTTTTTGGAGAGCAGAGGAAAAATAAAACGCTTTCGTGTACTGTCATCACTTTCAATTCCATCAAGAGCATTTTTTATAATCAAAGTTTTTTCTTGAAGTGAATGAAGAGAATTTTCTAAATCGCTGGTGATATTTTTTAATGATTGAATTTGAAGTATCGTTTTTATCTGTTCGATTATAGAATCAGTAATCTTAATGTCAATTCCTTCGGGTAAGAATAGATCGAGAAGTCTTTTATAAGCATCTATAAATTCGGGAAGATAACTTTCGACCAGAAGTGAATTGTTTGAGGCAAATAGAAGTTTAATAAAATTTTGAAGAGCAAATACTTTGTGGCGGGCAGATGTGTTTCTGCTTAATTCCGAATGCAGAGATAGTCTTGAAGACTCTATTGTAAGCAGGATATCAGTATTCAAAAATATTCCTTTGGCATAACAAAGTTAGTTCATTTAGAAAAAAGAAAAATCTCCGCCACTAATTACACTAATTTTCACGAATTATTAAAAAAAATTAGTGGTAATTCGTGAAATTAGTGTCAGTTGATTTTAGAAATAAGGTTCTCCATATTATTCTGTGCCTGCCGAAGTTTGAGTTTTTGAAGAATGCTCGTTACATTTCGACAAGCTCAATGTGCCAATTGAATGGCAGAAAAAAGAATCTAATAGTGATCTTAAAAAATATATCCTTAAATACTCCTATAATTTCTTAATTCTAAATTGTAAATTCAGGTGTAAATATTTTATTACTTGTTGTGAGTTGATGAGCTAAAAATATAAACCGTTAAAACGGTTATTGATTAAATTTTTGTTTTTCTTTTTCAATGGGATAGATCCCATTGAGAACTTAATAATGCGCCCGTAGCTCAACCCCGCTTTGCGGAGCAAGTTATTGATATTTAAAATTATTGATCAAATAGATTTTATCGTTCTCGAAATTAATGCGCCCGTAGCTCAACTGGATAGAGCATTTGACTTCGGATCAAAGGGTTGAGGGTTCGAATCCTTCCGGGCGTACTAGTTCAATTAACAATTAAAAATGTACAATGTACAATTCTCCAAAACAGGCTCGTACATTTTGAAGGGTGATTAGATTGCTATTCTCTGAAGATAAATATCGGTTTATGTTTGCAGCACTTCAGGAAGCTGAAAAAGCATTTGAAGATGATGAAGTGCCCGTTGGTGCAGTAGTTGTAAAAGACAATAGAATCATCGGTAGGGGTTATAATCAAGTAGAAAAACTTAGCGACCCAACAGCACACGATGAAATGATTGCGATCACTGCAGCCGCAAATCATCTATCCAATTGGCGATTGACTGAGTGCGATATATTTGTTACTCTCGAACCATGCATTATGTGTACCGGTGCTCTCCTTTCGGCAAGAATTAACTCAATTTATTTTTCTTCATTCGATTCAAAATTTGGAGCTTGTGGTTCTATTTACAATATTGCCGAAGAAAATAAAATGAATCATAATATTTCTGTTTATTCAGGTCTTTATTCAGAAGAAAGCAATTTATTACTCACACAGTTTTTCAAAAAAAAGCGTTCACAAAAAACTAATCACTAAAATTTATTCACAAAATCTGGAACTATCATGAGAATAATTTTATTTGGACTCCCCGGCGTAGGCAAAGGAACACAAGCAAAAATCCTTTCCTCAAATTTGAACATACCTCATATTTCCACTGGTGATATTTTAAGAAAGGCAGTAAAAGACAAGACAGAACTTGGTTTGAAGGCTCAATCCATAATGAGCAAAGGTGAACTTGTTCCTGATGATTTGATGATCGGATTAATAAAAGATACTTTTCAACAAGACGATTGTAATAATGGATTTATACTTGACGGTTTTCCAAGAACTGTGAAACAGGCTAATGCCTTTGACAATCTATTAAGCGAGATGAATATTTCAAATGTTGTGTTATTATATCTTACTGCAGATGAAAATGAAATTGTAAAAAGACTAACCAACAGAAGAGCATGTAAATCCTGTCAAACAATCTTTACTCTACAGGAAATTAAAGGAGTCACGAACTGTCCAATTTGCAATGCTGAAAACAGTTTTTATCAGCGGGAAGATGATCAGGAAGAAGTTATCCGAAATAGAATTGCTGTTTTTAATTCATCAACCAAACCTGTGTTTGATCACTATCAACAACAGAATAAAGTTCTGACAATTAATGGAATTGGTTCAGTACAATTAGTCAATGATTCGATTGTGGCTGCATTGATGAGCAGAAAAAAATAATTATTCGGCTTCCGCTTTTTGTTTGATGACAGCTTTGAAAGCTTTGCCGTTTTCGAGTTTGTAAATTTTCGAATTTACTTTTTTTACAATTTCGTAGTTGTGAGTTGCAAACAAAATTGCTGTGCCTCGTGAATTTATTTTCATAAGTATTTCAAGAATTTCGGAAGAAGTTTCTGGATCAAGATTGCCTGTTGGTTCATCGGCAAGTATTAGCATTGGTTCATTAAGTATAGCACGCGCAATTGCTACACGCTGCTGTTCGCCTCCGGAAAGTTCATTTGGTTTGCTGCTGCGGCGGTGCGAAAGTCCAACATCAGCGAGTGCATTTGTTACCTTTCTTGTTATCTCGCTTCGAGGTGTGTTTAGGACTTCAAGTACAAAAGAAAGATTGTCATAGATATTTCTATCTTTTAATAATTTAAAATCCTGAAACACAATTCCTAACTTTCGTCTGAGTAAAGGGAGCATTTTTGGTTTGATCGTTTTAGAATCAAACTCGCCGACTCTAACGATCCCGGAGTCGGGAAAAATATTCATGTAAATCATTTGCATAAGAGTACTCTTCCCCACCCCGCTTTTGCCTATTAAAAAACAAAATTCGCCTGGAACAACTTCTATATTTAGATCATCAAAAAGAGGGTGATTCCCATATTTAAAAACTATATCAGTAAGAGAGAGCATCTTGCTTCCTTTTTTTTAGAATAAATTGCAGCCGATCCGAATTAGGACTTCCTTTTGTAAATGTGAATGCACGGTAACATTCAGCAACATATAAATTTGTTTTTCTATCACTTCAAAATAAAAATTAAACGGGTAAATTTTTTGTTTATGTTTCTCGATGATCTGTTTGCCATCCTTAAATTTTAATACAAAGATATTTTTGTGAATTCTTGTTTTAGGATTGAAGTTAGTCTGATGATCGTATTGAATATTTTTAATACTCCCGCTATGGTTTGAGTACTTAATAAACTTGTAACTATTCTTTTCGAGACTAACATCAAAAGTAAATATACCATCGTCGGCTAATATGCTTTCTACATCTTTCAGCATGCTAAAAAACTTTTTTTTTGAAGTGAGATAATTAACACTATCGAATAATGAAATCACAAGATTAAATTTTTTCTTTAATGGAATAGCAGACATATCAAAACAAATTTTTTTCAGTTTTTATCATTTGATTGAAAAAGCATGCTCGAAGAAATATCAGAAGCCACAATTGATTTTACATTCCTTCTTAAAATATTTGCAAAGTTGCAAGTACCGCTTCCAAGTTCAAGAGCAAAGATTTCCCCATCAATATTTGCTGCAGCAATTGTCCAGATATACTCCGCCCATTTTTCATAGTTTACTTTACGCATTATTCTATTGTAAACAATTGAAAGATTTTCGTAAGGCTTAGAAATATTTTTCTCAGTCATTGTACAAGCGATTAATTGAAATCCTATTCGCATAATTAAATGCTTGCAGCATACTGTTTTCACTTGCGATGTTTTTACCGGCAATGTTAAAAGCCGTACCATGATCAGGTGAAGTTCGGATGATTGGAAGTCCGGCGGTATAATTAACCCCATCGTTAAAGTTCAGCATCTTGAATGGAATAAGTGCCTGGTCGTGATACATCGCAAAGACTAAATCGTAATTTTTATAATTATGGTTTGCAAAAAATGCATCAGCTGGAAAAGGACCAAACAAATTCTTTTTTAACGCTGATGATTTAATGAATGGCGTGATGATATTTACTTCTTCTTTCCCGAGAATACCATTTTCACCAGCGTGCGGGTTCAAACCAAGTATTGCGATTTTGGATTAGAAATATTAAAATCTTCCTTTAATGATTTTACAATTGTTTCAAGTTTTGACGAAAGCAATTCCTTTGTAATTACAGAGGGAACTTTTGAGAGCGGGATATGAATTGTTAACAGTGCTGCTTTCATCTTTTGAGATAAGAACATCATTACGAAATTCTTTTGCTTTGTAATTTCAGCAAGCAATTCTGTATGCCCGGGATAATTAATCCCTGCTTTATTGAAACTTTCCTTTGAAATTGGGGCGGTAATCATCGCAGAAAATTTATTAGAGAGACATGCATTAGCCGCAATGGCTATTGCACTGAATGCAATTCTTCCGGAAGATTTTGTTGGCTTAGCAAGTGTGATTTTTACGTTGCCGAGATCAAATATATTCACTGATTTATTTTTAAGTGCATTTATATCATAGGAATAATAAAAGTCGAATTTGGGGGGTGTAATTTTTGAATACAACTCAAATACATTTCGCGGGCAAATAAAGGTAAAAGCTGAATCTTTTCTTTTATAAATTTTGTTAAGAGTTTTAATAACAACTTCGGGACCGATGCCATTTATATCGCCGCAAGTAAAAACGAATCTCTTCATTCTTCACTCAAAAGTTGAAAATCCCCGGTTCCGGTTTTATCAATAAATGAAAAAACATTGTTTGCATCTTCATAAAACCATTTTTCTATAATGTAGCCATCGTCGTTTGATATTCTATCAATTTTAGCCGGGTGTCCAAATTTAACAAATACTTTTCCCCGATCTGTATTCACACCGCTTTTACCTGAGATTGGTCTAAAATTCAAATTGGCATAATCTATCCTTAAATAGTATTCAGCCATAAGCTCGTTGTAGCTTGTATTCGGTGAAGGATCATATTTCCCCCAATATTTGTTCAGTGCACTAACGTAATCTTTTTCATCATTGGAAAGAAGCGTTTTAACAACCTCCTCCTTTTCTATTATTTTCAGATAAGAAATAGCCTCCTCAGGGTCTGCAAGTGAAACCGGTTTGTTGATCCACAAAGATTTGAAGATGAACTCTTCTGTAGTCTTTTGATCCTTATTATAATTGATTTTGAATACCACATCCCCCTCCAATAACTTTGAGGAAATATCTTTAATGATAAAACATTTTATTTTTTTCTCATGAGAACTTTTTAGGACGATTTGATTCTCACACGAAATCTATGTTTAACGAATTGAAAATGTAAGAATTCGTACTCGACATCATTACAGTATCTCTGTTATTTAACATCGAATAATTAATTTGGCTAATTGAAGTATCAATTACAGGGATTAAAAGAGAAAAAGTTTCCTGGCTGAACGGAATAAACCCATTGAAGTTAGATAACTGAAGCACCTCCTCCCCATCACAAGTAATTTTCTTTGAATTTATAATGATAGGCTTGATCAAATCGTTCTGCACCATTACTTCTTTATTTAATTCATCAGCCTTTATCAAATACTCCCGCTTTGAATTTACATCCGTCAATATTGCTCTCAACTTAAATGTTTTCTTTGCACTAAATAGATAAATTACATCTTGATCGAAAGTGTTATTATCAATAGACTTGTTAAAATCGAGGGTAAGAATTTTTTTTTGTTTTATTTGCCGCGCAACAAAGACGGAATCATCATCAAACAATTCAACATTTATTTGATATGCAGCGCTATAAGTATCCATATCCTTTTCAAACACAAGCGAACTGTAGGGAATTCTAAAAGAATAAGTTATTGATATACCTGAGTCACGGAACAAGAATACTTTCAGCAAAGAAAGGGATTGTGCGGGGCTGTGAGTAAATTAATGTGAGACTACAAAGTGTAAATACTAAATAAAAAAATTTATAATTCATGAATTACTTTCAAATAAATTAACACGAATAAGACACTTTTAAAAATAAAAAGGCTTTTCAAAAGTTGAATCTAAATTTCATTCAAACATTTGAAAAGCCCAAAATAAAAGGACAAAGAAATCAGCTATTCATATTGTTCAGGAATTCTTTGTTGTTCTTAGTGCCGCGCATTTTATCAAGCAGAAACTCCATAGCTTCAACTGGAGAAAAATCACTAATGATTTTTCGAAGTATCCACATTTTTTGGAGATCATCTTCTTTCAACAAGAGATCTTCTCTTCTTGTGCCGGAACGATTAACATCAAGAGCAGGAAAGATTCTTCTATCACTGAGATCACGATTTAGCACCAGTTCCATATTACCGGTACCTTTGAATTCTTCAAAGATAACATCATCCATTCTGCTGCCGGTATCTATAAGCGCTGTAGCAATGATGGTTAAACTGCCGCCATCCTCTGTGTTACGAGCGGCTCCAAAAAATCTTTTTGGTTTTTGAAGAGCATTGGAATCAACACCCCCGGAAAGTATTCTTCCGCTGTGAGGAACTACGATGTTGTGTGCACGCGCTAATCTTGTAATACTGTCAAGAAGAATTACCACATCCTCTTTTGCTTCGACAAGTCGTTTTGCTTTTTCAATAACCATATCGGCGACCTGCACATGTCTTTCAGCAGGTTCATCAAATGTAGAACTGATAACTTCAGCTTTAACTGTGCGCTCCATATCAGTAACTTCTTCAGGTCTCTCATCAATAAGAAGAATTATAAGTTTAATTTCGGGATGATTTCTTGTAATTGAATTTGCGATTTTTTGAAGTAGTACTGTTTTACCGCTCTTGGGAGGGGATACGATCAAACCACGCTGTCCTTTGCCAATCGGGGCAAGAATATCCATAATGCGCATAGAATATTCGCCCGGAGCAGTTTCGAGTGATATTTTTTTTGTCGGATAAACTGGAACTAAATTATCAAAGAGCGTACGATCTCTGATTGCCGCAGGATCTAAGTTATTTACTGCCTCAACCCGAAGGAGAGCAAAAAACCTTTCACCATCCTTTGGAGGTCTAACCTGTCCACTAACAAAATCACCTGTTCTTAGATTAAACTTTTTTATCTGGGAGGGAGAAACATAAATATCATCGGGCGATGGCAGGTAGTTGTAATCAGAGGAACGCAGGAAGCCGTATTGATCGGTCAATACTTCGAGCACACCCTTTGAAAATGTTAACCCATCCTTAGAAGACTGCGCTTCTAAAATTTTGAAAATTAGTTCTTGTTTTCGTAAGTCGCTGTATCCTGCAATTTCAAGTTGTTTTGCAAGTTCATTTAATTCAACGATTTTCTTCGACTTAAGCTCGGAAATGTCCATAGGCATGATAGAATCCCATTAGATTTGTTAGTGGAAATGAAAAAGATTATAGAATATAGATTTTAAAAAAATATTGGTTTTCAAAAATTATCCGGAAATGTTCAGTGGAATTTTGCACCCGGTTTGTTCTTATTTCATGATTGGAATAAGATACGCCTCAAACTTAATGCTAATTAAAAATAATGTCAAGTGCTTTTATTGAATTAAGTTAGATTTTATTTCGCCCAATAAATACATACTGCCGAGCACTACGAGACAATCGTTTTTGTTAGATTGAATAAAGTCATTAATAAATTTCACAGGTTGTGGTTCTAAATTTACATTTATATTTTGATTATTTGCAACATTCTGTAAATCTTTAATAGACATTGCTCGCTCGTAATTTACAGTAGTAATTCTGATTTCATCAAAGAACTGATTTAGCATCAGCAGCATTTTCTCTACTGCTTTATCTTTCATAGCAGCAAAAATTAAAATTTTTTTGCCTTTAATTACTGACGCTTCTTTTTTAAACTCGGATAGAAAATTCTCCACCCCTTCGGGGTTATGTGCTGAATCAAAAATGACTAATGGTTTGGTTGAATAATATTCATACCTGCCTTGCAATTTAGTATTATTAACAACGTTTCTAATACCCTGTAAAATTATGCGCTGGTTATCTATATTAAAAGTTTTTGCGATCACTAACCCGGCAAGCGCAGCATTATATTTTTGGTAATCACCTTTTAAAGGCATAGTCCAATCATCAAGTTCAATCTCTTCTGTATAAAGTTCAATGACTCCCCCGCTGAAGTTTGTATATTCATCAATTGCAAATAGCTCGCTCTCAGTTTCTCTGCACTTATTTTCAATAACAGCAACAGCCTCTTCAGGCAATTTGCCGATGAATACTTTTGATTTATTTTTAATTATTCCGGCTTTTTCAAAGGTGATTTCTTTAAGTGAATTTCCAAGAATGTTAGTGTGTTCCTGGCTAATGGAAGTTATCACGATAGCTAAAGGGTTCAAAACATTAGTTGCATCCAGCCTTCCGCCCAATCCGGTTTCGATT
Source organism: Ignavibacteriales bacterium (assembly GCA_016709155.1). NCBI lineage: Bacteria > Pseudomonadati > Ignavibacteriota > Ignavibacteria > Ignavibacteriales > Ignavibacteriales bacterium. Next base: position 129,474 of record JADJEI010000014.1, read on the forward strand.
ACCGCATAATCTACTTTTTGATTTTTAAAATACTGAAACGCCATCGCGGTGGTAACTTCAAAAAAAGTGAGAGATTTATCAAGTATTATTTTCTCATAATTCGCATAAAACTCTGCGATAGCTGAATCCGGAATTTCTTGACTATTAATTCTGATCCGTTCATTAAATCGAACGAAATGAGGGGAGGTGTATAAACCAACCTTGTACCCGGCTTCCATTAAAGAACTGGCAATAAAAGAGGCAGTACTGCCTTTCCCGTTTGATCCCGCAATATGTATAGTTTTTAATTCCGCTTGGGGATTCCCAATCTCGTTCAAAAATGAAACTATATTTTCCAAACCAAGTTTGACACCAAATGTATGCAGTGCAAAAAGCTTATCTAATGTTTCTTTAATATTCATTGCAGCTATATTAAAAATGATCCGGTTAGTTCTGATAATTTGTTGAGGTTTTGTTTAATGCAAAAATCTTCAAGCGATGATAAAATTTCTTTAGCAGCAGAGGGATTAATGAAATTCAAAGTTCCAATTTGAACTGCCGACGCACCGGCTATCATAAATTCTACCACATCCTGCCAGTTCATTATTCCGCCAATTCCGATTATAGGAATTTCAACATTTCTTTTTATCTCCAATACTTTAGCCAATGCAACGGGTTTAATTGCCGGACCAGAAAGTCCGCCTGTTACAGAAAATATTTTTGGTTTACGAGTAAATATATTAAATGAAGTTCCTACAAGTGTATTGATTGCGGAAACTGCATCACCACCTTCCTGTTTAACAACTTTAGCAAAATCGGCGATGTATGAAACATTTGGTGAAAGCTTTATGATTATCGGTTTTTTGGTCGCTGCACGAACTTTTGCAGTAACTTTACCAACAGCAGCTAAATCATTACCAAATTGAAGTCCCCCTTCCTTAACATTCGGGCAGGACACATTTATCTCAAATGCTTTGATTGAATTTTCATCAGTTAATAGATTAACACATTCGGCATATTCATCTATATTACTTGCGGCAACGTTGCAAACTATCGGCACATCATATTTTTGCAGAAACGGAATTTTGGTTTTTATAAATTCTTCCACACCAACATTTGCCAGACCGATAGAATTTAACATACCTGCTGGAGTTTCTACAATACGCTGCGGTGGGTTGCCTTTTCGCGGTTTCAGGCTTAATGATTTTGTTACGATTGCTCCAATAGTATTGAGATCAATAAACTCAGCCATTTCATTTCCGTACCCAACCGTCCCTGATGCAAGCATGATTGGATTTCTTAATTGCAGTGTCCCAATTGAAACGGAGAGATCAACCTTATTCATAATTCGACATCCTTGATATTAAATACAGGTCCGTCTTTGCAGACCAGTAAATATTTATCTTTATGATTAGTTGATTCTATCGGACAGCCCTGACAAATTCCGAAACCACAAGCCATTGCACATTCAGTTGAAACTTCACAGTCAAAATCGTTTTCAAGAGAAAATTCTTTTAATGGTATTTTGATCTTGCTTTTTTTCAGTTCTGAAATTTTATGTTTTAGCAGCGCAACAACGTTGCCTTTGAACCCGGTAGTTCCATCATCAGTGGATGTAAAAAGATTTTTCATTCCATAAGTGATAACATCGTGAATTGATCTTCCACCAATAAAAGTCATTACTTCTTTTTTATCTGTCAATCGTTTTATTAAAAATGGAAATGGAGCTGCACCTAAACCACCGCCAACGATTACGGCAGTATTGTAATCACCTTCGCTAGTAAAGCCATTACCGAGTGGTCCAAGGATATCAACCGGTTCATTTATTTTTTTTGCGGCAAGTAGCTTTGTACCTTCCCCGAGAATATTAAACATCAAATAGATGTAATCACCTTCCACATCACAAACACTGAATGGTCGGCGAAGCAATGGATAATACGAATTAGAAACTTTAACATTAAGAAATTGTCCGGGCTGAACAATCGAAGCTATTTCGGGGCAATAAATTTTTTGTAAAAATATTTTATGATCAAGTTCGATTAATTCTTTTACAGGAGCATTAACTGTGAACAATATAAAATCCTATTTAATATTTTTATTTATCATAGAATAAAACAAATCAAATCAGGGATGTTCTTCCATTTGATTCAATGTCAGATAGTGAACAACGTTTTTAACATCCTGACAATTGTCAGGACGGCAAATTAGTAGAGCTTCATCTGTATTGATAATGATTAAGTTTTCAACACCTATAAATTCATTAAATTTATTTGGTAAATAAATGTATGAGTCAACAGACATATCTGAATAAACTTGCACGGAGATAGAATTGCCATTGTTATCCTTCTCGGAGAGCTGATAAACTTCTTCCCAGCTTCCCACATCACTCCAATTGAATGAACCTTTCGTAAGATATACTTTGTTAGATTTTTCCATAACGCCGTAATCAATTGAAATTTTTTTGAGTTGTCCATACAAATTGGTTAAAACAGATTCAAAGTCGCTTTTGCCAAATGACTTCTTTATAGATTCCAAACTTTCAAATAAATCTGGCATGTGTACTTTCATCTCTTCAAGAATTGAATCTGTCCGCCATATAAACATACCGCTGTTCCACATAAAATCACCGCTCTCAAGAAATCTAACAGCAGTTGCATAATTTGGTTTTTCGGCGAAAGTAAAAACCTTATAAATATTTTGAGCGACTTCCTTATCGTCTATTTGAATATACCCGTAACCGGTTTCAGGTCGGGTGGGTGTAATACCAATTGTCAAAAGTCCGCCGGATTTATAAGCAAATTCAATTGCATTTTTTAGAACTTTGTGGAAGGCTTCTTTGTCACGAATAATATGATCTGCAGGCAGAACAATCATCACTGCATCTTTATCTCTTTTTTCAATTATAATAGATGCCAGCCCGATGCAAGCAGCGGTGTTTCTGCCGAATGGTTCCTCAATAACATTGTCAGATGGAATTTGAGGAAGCTGTTCACAGATACCCTCCTTTTGGAGTTTATTTGTGATTACTAAAATATTTTGAGTATCCACAAGACCATTTAACCTGCTAACAGTATCCTGAATCATAGTGTTCTCACCAAAGATTTGAAGCATCTGTTTGGGAGTTTTTTTCTTACTTCTTGGCCAAAATCTTGAACCAACTCCCCCAGCCATGATTACAGCATAAATTTTCATTACTAATTATTCCTCATTTTTAAATTGCTGATTGTGAAAAAAAGATTTTAGAATTTTATCCGACTTGAAAAAGTGACACAATTTAGTGAAGGTTGTTTATTAAACATTTTTTTTACTTGATCGTATTCCCGAATTTCTCTGCACGGTTTAAATATCCTGTTATGTCAACATCTTTGCCGCGTACAATTGCGACAATAACAATCAAGCAGGCACGAATGGACTCAATAACTTCCTTACCGGGCATTAATTTTCTATCCTTAATCTGCGTGAGGGCATTTGAAATTATGAAGTGCATAGCTGAGATAATCTCAGAACCAATTTTAGCAGAAAGTTCACCATTGGTATTCATCAGTTCGGCGAAAATTCCAATTTGCTCATAGTCAAATTCATCCTGGGATAATTTTTTCAGAAGTTGATCTAAGGGTTTTATCTGATCAAGAATCGTATTCTCATAATTTTGGATTAGAAAATCATCATCTGGTTTTTCATCATTAAGTATTATATTTTCTTTTAGTTCTTCAGTTTCATTCTTTTCAAAAACGTGCTCATCAACTACTCGTCTGGATAAATCCACACTGATTGATTTGGAAGCTACAGCTTCTGAATTATTAAATCCATTCTTCATTCGAACACACATCTCTTTGAATGTAACCGGAGTTACATTATTTAAGAGAGTATTAATTTCATTGATGAGCAGACTGCTGTGTTCCTTAAACCTCTCACTTAGCTTTAACATATCAACCTGAGATTGACTAAGAAAATTATAAATTTCACCAAGCTTGATAGCAAATTTCGAAAGCTCGGTAATCTTCTTCATTAATTTAATATCCTCTTCGAGGTTCGTTGATTTGATAATTAAATCTCTAATTTGTGAAACAACCTCGATTTGCTGTGTGGTTAATCGCAAATTATTAGAAGCCACCGTAATACTCTGTACTATGTATTGTTTTTGAAGATCCACTTTGAATAATTTTCAAAACTTCGTTAGAAAGAAGAAAAAGGATTGTTATCAAATTTTTGAAGTTTACAAAATAAAGATAACTACAATTCAAAAATATGAATTGCTAAAGCATTATAATAATTTTCTCAAAAATAAAAATTAATAACCAACCGATTCTTAAAAGTGAAAAAAAATTATTAAGTTCGTGTGTCAAATTTAATATTTCTTTGATGATTAGCCTATTTATTCGATGGCATATATGTTGTAACGGTTTGGAAACTCAGAATAATTACTGAGAATTTTATGTATTTTATGCTTGAACTAAACTAAATAATTTTCTAATGCTGACTGAATTCGGGAAAATTTTTATCTTCATATTAATAGCTGTCCTATTTGTTGTGATAGCATTAATCGCTGCAAAATTAATTCGCCCTGCCCGACCTACTCAAGAAAAAAATATGACTTACGAATGTGGTGAGACACCCGAAGGATCCCCATGGGTTAAATTTAATATCAGATTTTATGTGGTGGCTTTAATCTTTTTAATATTTGATGTAGAAGTAGTTTTACTTTTACCCTGGGCATTGGTTTACAAAGAATTTGGAATGTTCGGGTTTTTAACCGGAGCCATTTTTCTGGTTCTTTTAGGATTAGGAATGGTTTACGAATGGCGTAAAGGCGATCTTGAATGGGCACGACCGAAAGTGGTCCCTCCGAAACTTGACCTAAATAAAAATGAAATTGATACTAAATTATCTACTGAGAATTAAATGGGTCTATTAGATCAGCAGTTTAAAGACGAAAACATAGTGATAACATCAGTTGAAGATTTATTAAACTGGGCTCGACTGTCTTCGTTGTGGCAGATGGGTTTTGGATTAGCCTGTTGTGCTATTGAAATGATGGCAACTTCAGCTTCACATTATGACTTTGATAGATTTGGAGTAATCCCCCGCCCTTCTCCCCGGCAATCCGATGTGATAATTATTTCGGGTACGGTAACTTTAAAAATGGCAACACGAATCAAAAGACTTTATGAGCAAATGCCTGATCCCAAATATGTTATCTCGATGGAAAGCTGTTCCAACTGCGGCGGTCCCTATTGGGAACACGGCTACCACGTACTAAAAGGTGTTGATCGTGTAATTCCTGTTGATGTTTATGTGCCTGGGTGTCCTCCACGCCCTGAAGCTCTGTTAGAGGGCTTGCTTAAGCTGCAGGAAAAAATTAGAAACGAATCATTAGTTAAAAAGCCTGCATGAAAACTACTGAAGAAATATTTGTAATTCTTAAACAAAAATTCTCTGATGATATTTTAAATCATATAAAAGGACAACTGGTTGAAGAATATATTGAAGTTGGTCCTTCAGCAATAGATCAGGTATGTTTATTTCTTCGCGATACCGAAGATTTGATGTTTGACAATCTTATGAATCTTTCTGCTGTTGATGATTTTAATGGAAAAAAAATTAAAGACGAAACTGAAAAAGAAATAATGACCGGCGGAACTCTTTCAGTTTTCTATCATCTTGAATCAATGAAGCTCAACCAAAAAGTCACACTCAAAATTTCAACAAATCGGGACAACCCGGAGGTTAATTCAGTTGATGCCGTTTGGCATTCGGCAAACTGGCATGAGCGCGAAGCATTTGATTTATTAGGAATAAAATTTTTAAACCATCCTGACTTAAGTAGAATATTGATGCCTTATGATTGGGAATTTGGTTACCCTTTAAGAAAAGATTATGAAAATCCGGAATTTTATAACGGTATGAAAGTTCCCTATTAAATTTATGGCATTAAAAACTGAAGAAATGATATTGAATATGGGTCCGCAGCACCCCTCAACCCATGGTGTATTGCGTTTGGAACTTGAGCTAGATGGTGAACTCATCAATAAAGTTAAACCCCATATCGGATATCTTCACCGCTGCTTCGAAAAGCATGCTGAAGCAATGACTTATCCTCAAGTTATTCCATACACAGATAGAATGGATTATCTTGCTTCTATGGGAAATGAATTAGGTTATGTAATTGCTGTAGAAAAACTTTTAGGAATTCAGATTCCTGAAAGAGTTGAATATATCCGTGTAATTATGGCAGAACTTCAGCGAATTGCCTCCCACCTTGTGGCGCTTGGAACTTACGGCGCTGATATTGGTGCAATGACTCCTTTCTTGTTTTGCTTTAGAGACAGAGAAAAAATTCTCAGCTTATTCGAGATGACTTGCGGCGCACGCCTGCTTTACAATTATATATGGATAGGTGGAGTTTCCCACGACCTGCATCCTGATTTTATTAGACTTGCAAAGGATTTTGTCGTTTATTTCCGTCCCAAGATTAAAGAGTTGAATGATCTACTTACCAATAATAAAATTTTTATCGAGCGAACCGCTAATGTTGGTATTCTTCCAGCCGAGACTGCAATCAATTATGGAATTACCGGACCGAATTTGCGCGGCAGCGGTGTAAAATGGGATTTACGTAAAAATGATACCTACTCTATTTATAACAAATTTGATTTTGATATTCCTGTCGGCAAAGGTTTATTCGGAACAACAGGAGATTGCTGGGATAGGTATAATGTAAGAGTACTTGAGATGGAAGAGAGTTTGAAAATTATTGAACAAGCACTTGATCAAATTCCCGATGGTGATGTTTCCTCGGCGATTCCGAAAAGAATAAAACCTCCCGTTGGACAAGTATATTCAAGAGTTGAAAACCCGCGTGGTGATCTTGGCTATTTTATAATCAGTAATGGATCTTTGAATCCATTCAGAGTAAAAGTTCGCGCCCCTTCCTTTGTCTCATTGCAGGCTATGGACATTTTATGCCGGGGTCATCTTGTTGCTGATATAATTGCAATACTTGGAAGCATTGATATAGTTTTGGGAGAAATTGATAGATGATTTACGACAGTTTTGTAGATTTGTTTGGCAACGAAATTCTTGCAATGTTTCTTTCGGGAGCGCTGCCGTTAACTTTCATTTTGCTGTTTGTACTTTTTGCAGTTTTATTCGAGCGAAAAGTTTCTGCCCACATGCAGGATCGGCTTGGTCCAATGCGTGTTGGTTATCATGGGATACTTCAAACGGTCGCAGATTTATTAAAGCTTATTCAAAAAGAAGATATTATCGCAAGAGACAATGATAAAATTTTATTCAATGTTGCCCCTGTACTTGTCTTCGCCGGAAGTTATGCAGCCTTCGCCGCTATTCCATTTACTAGCACATATATCGGTTCAAATATTGATCTTGGATTATTTTACATTGTTGCTGCATCAAGTTTAGTTGTAGCAGGAATTTTAATGGCTGGCTGGGCTTCAAATAATAAGTACTCATTACTTGGTTCTATGCGGGCAGCGGCTCAGATAGTCAGTTATGAAATACCAACGATGCTTGTAATACTTGCTATCGTAATGATCACCGGAACCTTAAACCTGAGTACACTTAGCGAAATGCAAACAGGATACTTCTGGAACTGGATAATATTCGGCGGACCTGATTTCGGAATTGATAAGATAATTCTCATTCCGTTGATGATTGTCAGTTTTATTATTATTTATACAAGTTCGCTTGCCGAAGTAAATAGAACTCCATTTGATATTCCCGAAGCAGAGTCAGAATTAGTTTCCGGTTACCACACAGAATATTCAGGGATGAAATTCGCAATGTTCTTTCTTGCTGAATACGCAAATATGTTTGCAGTTTCTGCAATTGTTTCAGTATTATTTTTTGGAGGTTATCAGTCTCCTTTCGGCTATCTCGGCAATACTTTAGGCGTAGCCTGGCTGATTCCATTTGAACAACTATTTTGGTTTACTGCAAAAGGAATTTTCTTCGTCTTTGTTCAAATGTGGTTAAGATGGACTTTACCCCGATTACGTGTTGATCAACTTATGACTGCATGCTGGAAATATCTTATACCGATTGCGTTTGTCAATTTATTAGTTATTGGAATTATAACGATTTTATAGAATGAAAGAATACTTCCAAAATATCTATACTGCTCTAAGCACTATTTTAATAGGAATGAAAGTTACATTCAAACATCTGTTTGTTCCTGCCGTAACCATTCAATATCCGGATGTTCGATTAAAATTACCGGAAAGGGAGCGTAACCGCCTTTATGTAAATATGGATGACTGTATTGGCTGTGATCAATGCGCTAGAGCTTGTCCTGTAAGTTGTATAGAAATTGAAACGGTAAAATCTTTACCCACAGAAGATTTGGGCAAAACATCAAATGGAAAGAAGAAAGCTCTCTGGGTTACAAAATTTAATATTGATATTGCTAAATGCTGCTACTGTCAGCTGTGTGTATTCCCCTGTCCTACCGAATGTATTTATATGACAGATGTCTTTGAGTTTTCTGAATATGACAGGAACAATTTGATTTATAATTTCTCAACATTAACGCATGATGAATCATTGCAGAAAAAAAATAATTTCGCACAATTTGAATTAGTAAAAGCAGCCGAAAAAGAAGCCGCAGCAAAAAAGGCAGCGGAAGAGAAAATGCTAAAAGAAAAATTATCAACAGAAATCAAACCTGAATCTGAAAATAAGGCACAAAATTAAATGAGTGTTTTTGATATTATATTTTATTTATTCGCCGCTGTTACTGTAGTTTCAGCTTTCTTTGTTGTAACCACCAGAAATATTGTTCACTCTGCATTTTATCTCTTGTTTACTTTTTTCGGAGTAGCAGGACTTTATGTTTTACTCGGTTCCGATTTTTTAGCCATTGTACAATTAGTCATTTATGTTGGCGGTATTTTAATATTGTTAATATTTGGAGTGATGTTAACAAATAAGATAACAAATGTTGAAATCAAAACCGGAACCATGCAAATTCTGCCAGCCGCAGTTGGTGTCGGTTTATTTGCTGGAATCGTTGCCGCAGCTTTACTTAAAACGAACTGGATAACAATTAATAATGATGTCCCTTCTTCATCAGCCCGCTTCATTGGATCAATGCTTATTATTGATTACGTAGTGATTTTCGAATTACTCGGCATTGTTCTATTAGTAGCGCTGATCGGCGCGGCATCCATTGCGAGAAAATAAAATGGAAGTTGGATTAACACACTATCTTATCGTTAGCTTATGCCTTTTCTCACTTGGCATTTTTGGAATTCTTACCAGAAAAAATGCAATAATGGTTTTGATGGGAATTGAACTGATATTGAATTCTGCAAATATTAATTTTGTTGCTTTTTCAAGATTCGGCAATTTCGGATTTAACGGACAGGTGATGGCATTATTCGTTATTGTACTTGCAGCCGCTGAAGCCGCTATTGCACTGGCGATTGTATTAAATATTTATAAAACTTTCTCAACTGTAAACGTTGATGAAATTGACACACTCAAAGATTAAAAATTAAAGTATGAATCAAAGTACATTGCTAAATCTTTCTGTCCTGGTTTTATTTTTACCTCTTCTCGGGTTTGTAATTACTCTTTTGCTGGGTAAAAAGTTCAAAGCAATTTATTTATTTGAGATATTAATTCTGATTTCAGCATTCGCAATTTCCTCTGTAATTGCCTTTACGAAACTGAATTATTTTACCGATATCAATTTGGTTGAAGAATTTGAGTGGATAAATCTTAACAACATGCCGATCATCGGAAATGTTCCTATTGTGCTCGGGATAATGCTTGATAATATTTCCGTGCTTATGCTATTTGTTGTGTCACTTATCAGTATGCTTGTTCACGTTTTCTCAATCGCTTATATGAAAGGCGATTTACGCTACAACAGATATTTTGCCTACCTTGGAATTTTTACCTTCTCAATGAATGGAATAGTTCTTACACATAACATTTTAATGATGTACATTTTTTGGGAACTCGTTGGTCTTTCATCCTACTTATTAATAGGTTTCTGGTACGAAAAGAAATCCGCTTCCGATGCTGGTAAAAAAGCTTTTATCGTTAATCGTGTTGGAGATCTTGGGATGTTTGCAGGGATTTTAATTTTATTTACAACATATAAAACATTTACGTTCGATCAGATTTTTTATCAAATTTCACAAGGCAATCTTCCATTTGACAGCGGGTTCTGGTTAACAGTTACAGGAATATTAATATTCAGTGGAGCTATCGGCAAGTCAGCTCAGTTTCCACTTCACGTTTGGCTGCCCGATGCAATGGAAGGTCCGACGCCTGTCAGCGCATTGATTCATGCAGCAACAATGGTTGCAGCCGGTGTTTATCTTGTTGTGCGTGTCTTCCCCATCCTCACCGGCGATGCTCTCACATTTATTGCAATCATCGGTGCTTTATCTGCTTTTATTCCTGCTACAATTGCTTTAACGCAAAATGATATTAAAAAAGTTTTGGCTTACTCCACTGTAAGTCAGCTCGGATACATGATTATGGCGCTTGGAGTTGGTGCGTACTCTTTTGCATTCTTTCATCTTATTACGCATGCTTTCTTTAAAGCCTGCTTATTTCTTGGATCAGGTTCAGTTATTCATGCAATGCACCACGAACAGGATATTAGAAACATGGGCGGGTTAAGGAAAAAACTTCCGCTGACTTATGCTACATTTCTAATTTCTACGCTTGCAATTTCAGGTGTTCCACTAACTTCTGGATTTTTAAGTAAGGATGGAATCCTTGCAGGCACATTTGCATTTGGAAATTTAACAGGCAATTGGATATTTGCATTTGTTGGATTTTTCGTTGCACTGTTAACAGCGTTTTATATGTTCAGATTAGTCATTCTAACTTTTCATGGCGAGCCGCGTGATCAACATAAATATGATCACGCAAAAGAATCACCATTCGTAATGGCAATGCCGCTGGTTGTGCTTTCTGCATTGTCAATTTTTTTCTGGTACACGCCAAATCCAATTAATGCCGTGCAATGTTGATTTCACTTTTAGTTGCGGCATTTGGAATATTACTCGCTTTTACAATGTATCAATGGAAAAAAATTAGTGCCGATAAGTTAGCTGATCGAATTAAACCGCTTTATAATATTTCTTTGAATAAATGGTACTTTGATGAATTTTATAATGCCGTATTTGTCGGCGGCACATTATTGTTTGCAAAATTTCTTGCGTGGTTTGATGCTGCTATTGTTGATGGCGTTGTAAACGGTTCGGCAGCTTTGACAAGAGGATTTTCCAAATTTAGTGGAAAGTTTGACAGCTTTGTTGTGGATGGGCTTGTCAATTTTATGGCTTATCTCAGTGGTTTTATCGGGCTTTTGTTCAGAAGATTTCAAACAGGCAAAGTACAGACTTACTTAATGCTTGTTGTTTTTTCAATTGTAATTTTATTGTTTTTGTTTAAATCATTTTAATGAAATTTAGGTAAATAGATGGAACACTTTCCAATACTATCGTTTATAACTTTTCTTCCAATACTTGGGATGATATTAATTCTTTTCATTCCTAAATCCCTGGAAAAGTTAATAAAACCTTTTACGCTTTTAATCACCGGGATTCAGGTTGTAGTGGCGGGATTCATTCTCTACTATTATAACTATTCATTGGGTGGGGTGAATGATCCGTCATCATTTCAATTTATAGAAAAATTCAGATGGATTGATATTTCCGGCTTTTCCTGGATCGGTAAAATTAAAATTGATTATTATCTCGGAATTGATGGTTTAAGCATTCCATTAGTGCTTTTAACCGCTATTGTTACTTTTATTGCTACACTATCTTCGTGGACAATAAATAAATCAATCAAAGGTTACTTTGCTCTATTCTTATTATTAGATACAGGAATGATGGGAGTATTTGTAGCTTTAGATTTTTTCCTGTTTTATATTTTTTGGGAATTGATGCTTCTTCCAATGTATTTCTTAATTGGAATTTGGGGCGGTCCAAGACGTGAATATGCAGCAATTAAATTCTTTCTTTACACTTTACTCGGAAGTATTTTTATACTGCTTGTGATGATTGGGCTTTATTTCAGTACTATGGAAACGCTCGCTGACGGCAGTAAAGTTTTCTCTTTCAATTTGCTGACAATGATGAATCCAGACAACTTTACCGCTGACGGTATTTTATCGCCTCTTAATCCTTCGAACCTGCGTTTTATCGCTTACATAGCCCTGTTCATTGGATTCGCAATTAAAATTCCTATGTTTCCTTTTCACACCTGGCTTCCGGATGCTCACGTAGAGGCTCCAACAGCAATCAGCGTTATACTTGCAGGCGTACTTTTGAAGATGGGAACTTATGGAATACTTAGAATCAGTTATCCAATTTTCCCTGAGGTCACGCAGCAGCTTGTTGGGTACATTGCACTTTTTGAAATGATAAATAGTGTTTATGGCGCACTTACTGCAATGGCGCAAAAGGATTTTAAAAAACTTATTGCTTACTCTTCCGTTTCTCACATGGGATTTGTACTTCTTGGAATGGCTTCTATGAATACCTTTGGAATTTCCGGTGCAGTGCTGCAGATGTTCAATCACGGAACAATTACAGCAATGCTCTTCCTTATCGTGGGAGTAATTTATGACCGCGCTCATACTCGTGAGATAGATGCTTTTGGCGGATTAGCGACTCAGATGCCGATTTATTCAGGATTTGTATCTGTTGCTTTTTTTGCAGCGATTGGATTACCCGGCTTAAGCGGTTTTGTTTCTGAAGCATTTGTTTTTATAGGTGCATTCGGTAATTCATCAATTAGAATTATAACTATTATTGCAACTCTGGGGATTTTGCTCGGTGCCGGATATATGTTGTGGACCCTTCAGAGAGTATTTTTAGGACAGCTAAAAGATAAATGGACTGACCTGAAAGATCTAACAGCACGCGAATATTTCATGTTGGTACCGCTTGCTTTGATAGTTTTATTTCTCGGAGTTTACCCTTCCTTTATGCTTGATATGATGAATTCATCAGTCAATGCAATGGTAAAGTTTATGAATGATGCTCAATCGGTTTATGGTTCATTTTCATTATTTAATTGATAATTGGTATTAAAGTGGAATCTCTAATCAGCTCTATAATTTCAAGTATAGGTTTTATAAAACCAGAAATATCAATTTCAATCGGACTGGTTTTAATAGTTTTGATTGATTTAATTTTTCCAAAGAAGAAATTCTTACTGCCCATTGCTTCAATAATATTTTTCGCTGCAGCATCATATTTTATTGTCGAGCAATTTTCAATGAACAATTTTGCTTTTGGAAAAGAAGACTCACTTGGTATGATTTCCACTGATTCATTTGGAGCATTCTTTAAATTAATTGTAATAGTTGCATCATTAATAATCATCGCTTTTTCTGTTGCTTCAAAAGAATTAATTGCAAGCAGCGAGAGGCTTGGAGAATATTACACATTAATATTTGGAATGATACTGGGAATGTTTTTTATGATCTCAGCCTCCGATTTAATTCTAATCTACGTTTCAGTTGAATTGCTTTCACTTTCCTCTTACGTGCTTTCAGGTTTCACTAAAAATTCTTTACGAAACAGCGAGGCTTCTCTAAAGTATTTAATTTACGGTGGAGTATCTTCCGGAGTTATGCTTTTTGGAATATCACTGATTTATGGATTAACCGGTTCAACAAATCTTTATCAAATCAATTCCCTAATTCAGATGGCTCAATTCAATAGCTTAACCTTCTTACTTGCTGGCGTACTTGTGTTTGTTGGAATTGGATTTAAGATTTCTGTTGCACCATTTCATTTTTGGACACCGGACGTGTATGAAGGCGCACCTATTTCAATCACAGCGTTTTTATCTGTTGCAAGTAAAGCAGCAGGATTTGCTTTACTAATTAGATTTATTAAAATTACATTTATTCAATCTGTAGATCAGCAAGGTTTTTGGCACCTCGTAAATTTAATTGATTGGAAATCTTTTTTGATTTTGCTCTCAATTTTAACTATGACTTTAGGAAACTTTACTGCTCTGTGGCAGGATAATCTGAAACGTATGCTCGCCTATTCAAGTATTGCTCACGCCGGATATATTCTTTTGGGAGTTGCAGTTCTATCTAATGAAGGAATAGCTGCTGTTCTTATTTATTTCGCGATTTATGCATTTATGAATTTGGGCGCATTCTTAGTAGTAATGTTAATTGCGAATAAAATTGGCAGTGAAAATATTGATCAATACCGCGGTCTGGGATATGCTAATCCTTTCCTGGGAGTTTCGCTTGGTATATTTTTAGTCTCGCTGACGGGGTTGCCACCTACAGCAGGTTTTATTGCAAAACTTTATTTGTTCATTGCCTTAGTTGATGCTAAGATGATAGTGGTTGCCGTAATCGCTTTACTGAACACTGTAGTTTCACTTTACTATTACATCCGCGTGTTAAAAAATATGTTTTTAGTACAGCCTGAACTTCATGCTCAATCCTGGAAATGTTCAACTGCAAATGCGATCTTTGTTATTTTTATGCTTATACCTGTTTTGGTTCTTGGGATTTATTTCACTCCTTAATTAATCTTGCTAAAACATCCGTTAAACTACTTGGTTTCTAATTTTTAACTTTTATTATTTGCGAGTTTTACTTAGGTTTAAACACGACAATTAAAGTCGTATTTAACAATGCTAAAATTTACGAAAAGAACCGAATACGCTTTGATGGCTATGCGAGAGATTGCATTAGTAAAGAATGGTTCGATAATTTCAGCAAAAGAAATTGCAGAAAGAAATAAAATTCCTTTTGAGCTTTTGTCAAAGATTTTACAAAATCTGAACCGCTCGAATATTATTTTTTCAACACAAGGAATAAAAGGTGGTTACACACTATTAAAAGATCCGGAAATAATTTCTCTGTTAGAGATTATTAAGGCTGTTGAACCTAACTATCAGATCGTTGAGTGTTTTGATGACAATAGTAACAAGTATGAATGCTCATTATTAAACTGCTGCCAGATTAGAAATCCTGTGGCGAAACTGCAAAAAGAAATTGATAAACTTTTAAAAGCAACAACACTAAGACATATTATCTAAAAATATTTTAATAGAAGTATAAATGAAATTGAAAACTGATAAAATAAACTCGCTCGTTAAATCAATTGAATCGGATCATTCACAGTTAATGAAATATTTAAAATCACGTTATCCCCTGTTTCATAATTCAAATTTTTTCCTGAAGGATTTTCAATATGGAATTAAAAGATTTCTTGAGAGCAAAAATATAGAAGTAAATGAAGCAGAAGCTCGACAATTGTCTGCAAGCATTTCTCATTCATTTGAAACACGTGGAATTTTTATTAAAACAAATTCATTAGGATGGAAAATTAATTATCCTGATTTCGTAACTACAACTCCCGGTGATCCACTATAAATAAATTTTAATAAAGGAATAGAATATGCAGGACATACAATCAGAAACTGAAATTAAAGTAACTGAAAAAGCAGCTAAAGAAATAAAAAGAATTATGACAGGAAATCAGATTGCCGAAGGGTATGGTTTACGTGTCGGAGTTAAAGGTGGTGGCTGCAGTGGATTAACTTATTCTTTGGGATTCGATGTGGAGAAAAGAGAAGGTGATTCAATTATAGAAATGAATGGTGTTAAACTTTTCATTGATGGAAAAAGTCTTTTTTATCTTTCCGGAACTGAGCTTGATTTTAGTGATGGACTTAATGGGCGCGGATTCATTTTCAATAACCCAAATGCAAAAAAGACATGCGGCTGCGGCGAATCTTTTGGAGTCTAATTTAGAAACAATAAAATGACCAGAAAAATATTTTTAAAGACTGTTGGAGCAATATCATTTTTGCCTGCTGCTAATTCACTTTCAAAGCAATTAAATAATTTTTATAAAAATAATGAAGGAACAAAACTCATGTCAAAATTTGAACTACCCTCACTTCCCTACTCGTACGATGCGTTGGAACCATATATAGATAAACTGACTATGGAAATTCATCATACAAAACATCACAATGCTTATGTTACTAATCTCAACAAAGCCCTTGAAGGCATGGATTTAGAAGGAAAAACGCTAGAAGATTTAATGGCTTCAATTTCAAAATATCCAATGGCGGTAAGAAATAACGGCGGCGGACATTATAACCACTCACTTTTTTGGACTGTAATGAAAGGTGGTGGACAAACACAACCTTCAGGCGCTCTTGCAGAAGCTATTAAAAGCTCTTTCACATCTTTCGATGAATTCAAAAAGACCTTTGCAAATGCTGGCGCAACAAGATTCGGATCAGGCTGGGCTTGGCTTGTGATACAAAATGGAAAATTGGCAGTTGGCTCAACCCCGAACCAGGACAATCCATTGATGGATATATCAGAATTAAAAGGTACGCCTATTCTTGGTTTGGATGTTTGGGAACATGCTTATTATTTAAAGTATCAGAATAAGCGTCCTGATTATATCGAAAATTGGTGGAACGTTGTTAATTGGGATGAAGTAGCACGAAGATTTTCTCTCGCAAAATAATAGTTTAGACATAGACAACAAAAAAGGGTCTCTGAAGACCCTTTTTTTTGAATTTTTCTAATTCTCGGTTGAATGTTTTGACACTAACTTGATTCGATTCAATGCTCTTGCCATTGCAGCTTCAGCCCTTGCAACATCAATTTTTTCCTGACTACTAATATTACTTAATCTTTCTTTAGCTCGCTTTAACGCTGATTCGGCTCGAGTAAAATCAATCTCATCAATTGCTTCCAAGGAATCGGCAAGAACTTGAATTCTATTATTCAAGACTTCAATAGTGCCGCCCCCCGTTGCATAGTATTTTTTACCTGTAACAGTTTCGATTTTTAATACACCAATTTCAAAGGTGCTGATAATCGGAGCATGGTTTTTTAATACTTGAAAACTCCCGTTTGTACCCGGAACAATAATAGAATTAATATCGCCGGAGAAAATAGTTTTTGAAGGAGTAACGATGTCGAGAAATAAACCAGACATTATTTCATCGCCTTTGCTTTTTCGACGGCTTCTTCTATAGTTCCAACATACATAAACGCACTCTCAGGCAGGTCATCGTACTCACCATCAATAATCCCTTTGAATCCGCGAATTGTGTCGGCAAGCTTAACGTACTTACCTTTGTATCCCGTGAATTGTTCAGCAACATGGAATGGCTGGCTGAAAAATCTTTGTATTCTTCTTGCCCGGCGAACAACAATTTTATCTTCATCAGAAAGCTCATCCATTCCAAGGATATTTATAATATCCTGAAGATCTTTATAGTGCTGTAGAATTTCTTTACAGTTTTTTGCAACGTCATAATGTTCTTGACCAAGAATGCCTGGTTCAAGAATTCTTGATGTAGAATCGAGAGGATCAACTGCCGGGTAAATACCAAGTTCTGAAATTTGACGACTAAGTACCGTAGTAGCATCAAGGTGTGCAAAAGCCGCAGCAGGGGCAGGATCAGTTAAGTCATCCGCCGGAACGTAAATAGCTTGAACTGAAGTGATTGAGCCTTTATCTGTTGAAGTAATTCTTTCCTGTAATGCGCCCATTTCTGTGGCAAGATTAGGCTGATAACCAACTGCAGAAGGCATACGCCCAAGCAATGCGCTTACTTCAGAACCAGCTTGCGTAAAACGGAAAATATTATCAATGAATAATAATACGTCTCTACCTTCTTCATCACGGAAATATTCTGCAACAGTTAAACCTGTTAATGCCACTCTAAGTCTCGCTCCGGGTGGTTCATTCATTTGACCAAAAACCAAAGCAGTTTTGTTTATTACACCGGATTCTTTCATTTCAAGCCAGAGATCGTTTCCTTCGCGGGTTCTTTCCCCTACCCCGGCAAAAACTGAATATCCACCATGTTCTTGTGCAATATTGTTTATTAATTCCTGAATGATAACTGTCTTACCTACACCCGCACCGCCAAACAATCCGGTCTTTCCACCTTTTGAGTAAGGCTCTATAAGATCAATAACTTTGATTCCCGTTTCAAACATTTCAGATTTTGTTGAAAGGTTTTTAAATGCAGGTGATGGGCGGTGAATAGGATAAGATTTTTTTGTATTGATAGCGCCAAGTCCATCAATCGGATTTCCGATAACATTTATTAATCTGCCAAGTGTTTCCGGTCCGACAGGAACAGAAATTGGTCTGCCGTTATCAAAAGCATCCATTCCTCTAACCAAACCGTCGGTAGAATCCATTGCTACAGTTCGAACTCTATCTTCACCGAGATGCTGTTGAACTTCGGCGATCAGTTCATCCTTTACACCTTCGGTTGAAACTCTTGGAATTCTTACGGAGTTATAAATTTTAGGAAGCTTGCCTGCTTCAAATTCGATGTCAATAACAGGTCCAATAACCTGTATAATTTTGCCTTGTAATTCGCTCATTCTTAACCTTATGAATTGAAAATTTGAGTTGTAAATTTAGCTATTGAATGTCGTTTATACAAACAAATTGTAGTCTTAAAATCTAAATTTGAGGATTAAAAATAATCTCTACATCGAACGATACTGAATCATTTTAAAAAAATAAGTTTTTTTACATCCGTAAATGAATTTGTTTGAATTTTATAGAAATAAACTCCGCTTGATAAATCTTTTCCATCGAAATCCACTGTAATGATTCCTTGAGGTGCTACATCATCAAAAAGAATTTTGACTTCCCTTCCAAGTATATCAAAGACGGATAGTTTAATTTTTTGTGCATAAGGAATTTCAAACCTTATCGTTGTGATTGGATTAAATGGATTGGGATAATTCTGATAAAGATGATAACCAAACTCTGATATTTGATTATCGTAAACGTCTGTAACATAAACAAAATCTGTGATGCCGCCGGATTCATTATATCTGTTTTTATATTCCTGAAGATAGAGATTTGCAATCTTAAAATCATGAATGATCAAAACATTTTCGTCATTATCATTCTCTGCAGAAGAAGACCAGTTGTGCGAACCAGTTTCAACAATCGGATCGCTGCTTTCGATTAAAGCATCTATAATAGAATATTTGTGATGAAGTGTAGCTCCCGTGCTTTCAAGCATCTCGGCATAAGGCTGAAGAGTTGCAAATTCAGAACCATCTGTTGTGGGTTGATCAATCACTCCGCGAATGTCGTCAACGCCGCTGAGATTTCTTGCGATAATTGCAGAGGCAATATCATCACGAGTAATCACATACAGAGCCATAAAAATATCATCATCTGCCGAGTTGATGATATTAATTATTTTATTCGTTGTGCCGTCAGAGGGACTGAAGTATAAATAAATTGGAACTCCCCCAATTATAAATTCGTGTTGAGTGTTGTCTGATTTAAATCTGCCGAACTTAGCATTTGCTTCATTAGGAGTATCGGTTGAACTTCCCCACATTTCTTCAAATTCAATTTTATATGCTGCTGCAATCGCCGGATCATTTATTTCAACTACGTTGTTTTTCCAGGTTGATTCGGTTAGTGTGACATTCCATGAACCTGTCCATATCCAATCGTTATTTGATATTGCATCTCTGGCATCAAAGACGAAAAATTTATTGTGCATAATTCCATCGGGATCGTTTCTTTTTAAAACAGAGATTCCTGCATCAATTAAACTTTGCATACTATTTTGTGTTGTACGATCATCATAAACAACACGGATTTTTACACCGCGATTTTTAGCAAGAATAATTGCATTAGCAACATCAGGCATATCTGAAAAACTATAAAGAGCCATATCAATCGAATATTCAGCAGCATTGATTCTCTCGATCAGTTTATCTTTAAAAACCACATTGCCTTTAGCTACATTTCCCGGTAACGATATGGAGCTATCAATACTAAAATTAAAATATACATTTATAGTTCCTGTTGTGGAGTCGGTTGAATTTGTTGTTACTGAGTATAAATTACTACTGCTCTCACCAACATAGTTACTGGAATATGCACGGAAATAATAAAGAGTCCCCGGAGTTAATCCTTCGATAGGAACAACGTGATAAGTTGTATCATCATCTATCACGACTGAATCCTGTTCAAGTTCTGTTGTCAAGCCATATTTTACTTTGCCGTTTCCATTTCGTGCTGTGTTAAAATATACAGTAAAGGAGGATGTATCAATATTTGAAGCGAACACCGGTTCAAGAATTAATGGAGTTCCATCGTAAGCAATATCTAAAATGAATCTTGGCAGAATTTGGTAGCCGGAATTATACGGAGCCGCCTGATCGAACTGTCCGAGAATGCCAATGAGATCAACAGGAATAGTCGGAATTTGAGTGCCAATAATTGAGGTTACATCTCCATCAATGCGAAGTTCCATATTTCCAGTTCCATCGGATATTGGATAATTCATACTGCCGGTAAAACTTCCTGAACCGGTGATTGTAACATTATTTATTCTGATTAATCTGCCTTCGTAAATTTCAAGTCCGTTCCATTCCTGATTAATTACTTGAGAAATAGTAACGATAGTAGTATCAAACAGAGAAGCTTGACCATGATTTATGAAACTCGATCCGGCTGCATTAAAATCAAATTCAGTCAATCCATTATAATGCGAAAGAGTGCTCGTAACGGTAACCGAATCGCCGATGGATACTTGTCCAGCAAAGCCATTACCAAAGACAGATATTCCAGCCGATTCATCATGAATTGAACCAGGTCCGCTTGAACCAAACTGATTGCTTGACCCCACCACTCCCGATACGGTAAATATTTCGCCAAGATGAATTGGAACGCCGTTAGCATCGTTCTCTCTGATCTCCGCAATGGGAACGCTTTGTGAATAAATT
The DNA here is from genome assembly GCA_016709155.1 of Ignavibacteriales bacterium. NCBI lineage: Bacteria > Pseudomonadati > Ignavibacteriota > Ignavibacteria > Ignavibacteriales > Ignavibacteriales bacterium. Next base: position 150,241 of record JADJEI010000014.1, read on the forward strand.
AGAGAATTAAAAAATAGAAAGATGATGGTTAGTATTTTTTTCATTGAATGTCCGTTGAAAGTATGAATCGAATTATTCTGTTATTTTCTGTATCAGCTATATAAAGTGTTTTATCGAAATGCGCCGCAGCATGCGGATGATTAAAAAGATTTTGCCCGCCAAAGGAGAGAAGTTGATCTCCGAAAGAATTGAATTTGTAAATGCTGTCCTTTTCAGAATCAACTACATAAATATTTCCGGCTGCATCAATAGTTAATCCTTCCGGATCTGAAAATCTATTTGGCAGCATAAAATCATTTTCGGATAAAGTGAACTTTGATACGTAACCGGTAAATTCACGCGAGTCAATATATTCTAACCATTGTGCTTTAAATGCATTTGATCCTGTAAGAGTAAAAATCAAATCAAAAGTATTCCCGCTGAAAGATTTTATCGAACTAATGCCATAGGCAGAAGGTATGCCCCCACCAAGCGGATCAAGCCCGGGAATACGACCGGTTAATGAGTCTCTCTCTGCACCGTTATTATCTATTTGCTTTTTAAAAAGAAGCAAAGAATTATCAGGATCACTTAAAGAAGAATTTTTTGGTCCTGTTCTGGCGATTACAAAACTATTATCATAAAAAACAGTAACGCCTTTATATTCGCGATCCGGATTGCTCAAATCAGAAGTAGATTTTGGAAGCAGTCTGTTAATTGGAGCCATTTCTATTTGATGATTCACCGAAGCAAGATCTATTTTATAAATTGCATTGTACGTTTGGGAAATTCCATTAACAATCGTATCAAACTTAGCAGATACGATCAGGTTCAGTTGAAAATCCTGAGCTAAAGCGATTGGTTTTTCGATTGTACGTGTACCCAGAATTCGTCCATCAAGGTTTAGCATAACGATCCTGTCGTTCTCCGTGTCGGCGACATAAATAAAAGGTTCGTTGCCGACAATGATGTCCTGTGGTTTATTAAATCCTTCCCAGACAGGGTTTAGCTGAATATAAACAGTATCACCTCCAATATTTGGATTTCCATCACTAAGATTGAACTCATTCAAATCAAATTTTTCACCGCAACTATAAACAAGAATAGCAAGTGAAATGAGTAATAATATTTTTTTATAATTTATTTTCATAAACCAAGTATTATTGAAAACCGATGTGCCGAGCCAAGCCGATTAAAATTGGCATAAGAATAGTCGAGATTAAAATTTGCTATGGTTAAAGGGAAAAAAATACCGGCGCCAAAAGAATAGTTTTGTTCATCCACATTGAATTTGTAGCCGGCTCTGGCGTAAAAGGTTTTTGTCCAGCTATATTCAAATCCAAGTGAAAGATTTTCACTGTTATCATTCGGATGGTTCAATTGAATGGAGGAGGTAATAGAATTTTCTTCATCGGTATATGGTTCGAAAGCAAAACCGATTCTGAAAATTGTAGGTGGAGAGAATGCCTGCCATTCGGATTCTTTTCTGTTCCCAATAAGTATAACTTCACCATCAGGCGCTAACTGATTTCCAAAATTTGATACAGCAACAGCAAACCTTGTTGAACCAAGTCCAGTCCAATAAAAAGTTCCGAGGTCAATCATTACACCACGCATTTTTAATTTGTCGAGAGTTTCTTCGATATATCTTAGAGTTCCGCCAAAACTAAATTGATCAGTCATTTTTCTTGCATAAGAAACTGCAATAGCAAGATCACTAAACCCAAAATACTCCCCCGTTCCAAAAGGCGCAAACTCGGTAGTTACTTTCATGTCCTGCATAGATAAAGAAGTGAAGGCAATTCCAAAAGTATTTGTTTCATCAAGGTGATAAACCCCGCCTATAAAATCATGATTTATATCCACCACCCATTGATTATGAGAAAAGATAATTTGATTATCAGCGAATTGCACCAGACCGGCTGGATTCCAGTAGAGAGCGCTTGCATCATTTGCAACTGCCACAAATGCATCTCCAAGAGATGTTGCTCTGCCTCCTACACCAATTTTGAGAAATGTTGCAGTCGAAATACCTGCTCGTTGTTCTCCAAGAACCGGGAAAAGTTGTCCGAACGAATTCGCTGTAATAAAAAATAAAAATAATATGGTGATAATTTTATTCATCAAAAACGCAGGCTGATTCCAAATTTAATATTTCTTCTTGTTAGATAGCGGGCAGGATTCAAAGGATACGGGGTAATCGGTGCTTGCAAATCAGGGAAACGCGGATCATTCCATGAATTTGGGACTGCATCACCAAACTCATAAGCGCTGCCGGTAACAGGGTTAATTATTGCAGAGTTTTTTGTATCAAGTAAATTATTTACTTCAATGTTGAATGAAATTTTTATTCCATTAAAAGAAAAATATTTTTCAAAATTAAGATCAATCCAGAACCAGTCATCACCAAGTTTACTATTTCGGTCACTAACAAGAAATTCATACTCAGGTCTTCCCTGTGTGTCATAAGCACCTGTAAAAACGGCGGGGGTGTATCTTTTACCTGACTGATAAAACGCACGAATGTAAATATTATAGTCATCAAGAAAGCCAGGGGCAAACTCAAAAATGGGTTTATCTTTTTCGACGTAGAAATTAGTTGAAATTGATGCTGTGATTGGTCTATCCCACGCAAGAAATTCTTCTTTAATAGATTCAGTTAAATCACCGCGAAGTACAAGTACGCCTTCATCAACGGAGGAGCTTTTACCTGTAACAATTGCATAAGCAAAATTTGCAGAGCCGTTAAACCATCTGCCGATTCTTTTTCTGTATTCAATTTCTAAACCGCGCGATCGGGCATAATCAGAATTCACATAAGTGATAAAGCTTTCTGTTGCAAATCGTGCCGAAGTAATGATTGCGTTTCGTGTACTTACGTAATCAAAAATGTCTTTATAGTAAGTCGTAATAGTAAGTACATCGTCATTGGAAAATTGAGTCTTCAAGCCGAGTTCATAAGCAACAGTAGTTTCGGGATTTAGATTGGGATTTCCAAATTTCTGAAAAGATGATTGAGCATTCAGAGGATCTAATTTAGCATAAACAAACTGCGGGCGGGGCCATTTACTAAAATGACCATAAGAGAAAAATAGTGTTTGATTATCCGATACAGGATGCGATATTCCAAGGCGGGGGCTTAATCTTGCTTTCCATTTTCTGTTACCGAACCAGCTAAATGTATCATCTAAATAATTTTGTCTCGTCTCATCAGGAATCGTGACAACATCAGGATTGTTAATCGCATCGTCAACATATTTTCCGGGGAACCAATAATCTAATCTTAAACCAAAGTTGAGTATCATCCCTGAAAAATTAATATTGTCTTGAGCATAGAAAGCTCCGAGAGCAGGATATGTTTTGTAAATATCATTATTCAAACCAAGTTCACCTATCCAGGGTTTGTAAATATCAATAACCTGCATTTCCTGAAATTGAAAATTGAAGCCGGCTTTGAATTTATTTTTTTCATCAAAGAAACTCGTTATGTCGCCGCGTAAAGAATATTCTTCGAGGTAGTGATCACGCCAGGTAAATGGAGAGCCAACATCCCAGAATCCATCGCCGGGAATAACGCCTATTGTATCACCGTCGATATTATAATATTGAATTGGAAAACTTGTAATGTCTTTTGGTTCAATGAAATCGTACCAGTTTTTACCATTTGCATCCGCGCGAAGATTCGTGTAATAATATCCAAATTTTAATTCATAAAATGTCTGCGAATTTAATGTATGCGTTAAGTTTAATGTGTGATAAATATTATTGTGAGTAAAAGTATTCGCTTCATCTAAAATATTTTGAAATGAATAGTGATAGCCGGGGGTTGGTTCAATATATTCAAGATTTGATTGAAGTGACTGAGAATTTTGATTTATGTTAACTGACTGATTAAATGAATAATTAAATTTAATTGTCGGTGAATATTTGTAAGTTAATTTCGCAAGCCAGAACCAATTGTTTTCAGCACGTGGGGCGAAGGTTGTTCCGCCAAAAGTTGTGCTTACAATCTGACTTGCGACGGGTTTAAAATACCCTTGAGTAATTCCATCAGTAATGCCGCCATAAAAGCTTGCAAAAAAAGAAACCTCGCCGGGAATATTTAATCCAAGTGAAGGTAATAATAAAGTTGTGAACGGTTCTGGACCGCTGATATTTCCTTCAGCAATATCCGTGTTGAATATATTGTACGAATTTCTTTCTCCAAAATTATCCCGCTTATAGGAAAAATAACCTGAGAACTTATTTCCACCCTCCCGTGTTCTTACATTCACAACACCTGAAGTTGCTTGCCCAAACTCAGCATTAAAACCGCCGGTGATAACCTCAACCTCTTCGATCGAACTCGCACTTAATTGTAATCCAAACCCGGTTCCAGCAAGAGGATCCTGTACAGAAACACCATCGAGAAGAAAAGCATTTTCATAACTTCTGCCGCCGCGAATGTGTATTGAGTTATCTGTGTTCACCACCCCGGATTGTTGAGTGACTAAATCAGAGATATTTTCAACGATAGAAACATCAATATCCTCTTTTGAAATCGTTCGCTTGCTCTGTGTTTCTTCAACGTCCATCAAGGGTTTTTCACCAATAATAACAACTTCCTGTCCAAGTGATAGAACAGACTCTTCCATTTCAATATCAAAGTGTTTTGTTTTATTCGGAAGTATCTCAACACCTGTAAACTGTACTGTTTTATAGCCGATGAATGATATTTCAAGTGTGTAATTCCCAGCTGAAACTCCTTCAATTTTGAATGAACCATTTATGTCAGTCGCGGCACCGTAGTAAGTACCTTTTAATATTACATTCACTCCCGGCAAAGATTCACCATTTGCTTTATCCATAATTTTACCCGAAAGATTTCCCCTCTCCTGTGCAATGATTGAAACAGAAATGAAGACGAACAATATGGTAAGTAAACTTTTCACGGCGTTAACCCAAAATCCTCAATAAAAATTTTTTCGAGTAATGGGATTACATTACTATCCCCGCCGTCAGCTTGAAAAAGCGGAATACCTATAAAAAATAAATTATCATCATTCGTTTTAAAACCAATATTACCGTTCAAGTTTGAAGCAGAAATATCGTAAACTTTTTGAGCAGTGATGGGATTTGGATAATAAGTTCGCAATGAAGAAACAGTACTAGAAATTGTTAACGATGGATAATCTAAGTTTGGAGAGGATGGAAATACTGTTCCACTAAAAACAAATCCGACAGGCCTATCCTGACCAAGTGAATCAATTGGTAAAAAGCCTTGTATCGTTGGGACATCAAATTGAAAAACGGAAGTGGAGTCTTCAAAAGTTAATGACATAGCAATCTTGCCGCCCCCATCAACAAATTTATTTGTAGTTAAACTAAGTAAATCCATACGAGGTTTTGAATTAGAATACCAGAAAACGTAATTAAATAATTTTATTGTTTCAGGAAAAGTCACACTCTCATAAGGAAGTGTGCTTCCTGCAATATCAAGTGTATTAAGTTTGCCGGTAAGTAACCCGCTTCCAATTTGATTGAATGCATTGTTATAAAAATTTTTGACTGAAATATCATTATTCAAATCCGATACTTCATAATTATCTACAATTAAAAATTCGCTTGTTGGCTTTTTTACAAACCAGGTACTATTAGAATCAGGCAGAGAAATAAAAGCAGACTTTGCCCCGGAAATATCTTCAGCCTGAATATAAATTTTATTATCATTGTTTAAATTAATTCCAGGCAAATCATCAGGATTTATATTTAACTCCGAGCCGTTGATAAGAATTTCCATCATCGGATTCAAAGCATTGTAATCAACTATCCGTAAAGTTATTAATCGTGTTGAGCCGCTGAGCGAAATAAAATTATTAGTATCATTAAGCGCGATGTTGATATTTGTAATCGAACTTTCGCCATCAAGATCGCTTGCCGTCCAGCCGAATGTCATAACAGGAAATGATGTGTCAGGCAGAAATGACAGATCACTCCAGAAAATTTGGGGAGTGGAATTTTTTATTGGAAATTTCGTAGAAGCAGGGGTGGGGTCTATCAACCCAATATCAAAATATTTTTCGTTTGGATCATAGAATCCATTACCGTTTGAATCTGAGTAAGGTTCAGCTCCATAATCAATCTGATTTTGAATGATGTCCTCATCATAAAATCCATTGCCATAATTATCCACTGCTGATACTTGAAAATCGAAAGTTGTGTCAATAGTGCCAATGGGTAAAGAGAATGTACTGTCACGGCTTGTGGTGAATGTCCAGAGAGAATCAATGCCAACCCATTTGAAATAATATCCGATTATCAATCCGTCAGGATCATCCCCCCACCAACTTACAGTTAGCTGGCTTGTTTGTCCGCTGATTGAACTATCCGGATACAAAAACACAAATGTTTCAGGTGAGTTATTCGTATTTGGATTATTAACTAACTCATCATAACAACCGGTGCTTACGATCGCCGCTGTTATACCAAGTATGTAGAACAAGTATGTAGTAATTTTAGAATTCAATAACAAACCAAAGAAATATTTTTTAATCACTACTTCAATTTAATAATTCTGTTTCAATGAACATCTTTAGTTATAAAATATTTAAGTTAAGTTTTTATTAAGATAATTAAATATTTATGAAGGCAGCCGCTAAGACTGCCTTTAATATCAAGTGTGAATTTTTCTTTAGACATATCACATTTGATGTCTGACTTTACTTCAGCAACATTAATTTTTTCGAAGCAGTAAAATCATTTGATTTGATTGTGTAGATATAAACTCCGCTTGCAAGTTTGCTTGCGTTGAAAGTTATTTCGTAAGTGCCTGCGGGTTTTGTTTCGTTTAGGAGTTGTTTTACTTTTCTGCCGAGTATGTCGTAAATAATTAGTTCAACATTTCCTGCTTGTGGAAGATCAAATTTTATTGAAGTTGTTGGGTTGAATGGGTTGGGGTAGTTTTGATATAAATAATATTGTTCAGGTATTATTTTTTCTTCTTCGGGTAAAGTTGGTTTGCCAAATTTTTGTTTCATTTTATCATTTAGCATTGAATGGTAGTCTGAGCTGCTCTTTACTAAATAATTTGTGTTTGCTGTTTTCCCCAATGTTTGACCTGAAAGACTTAACAGATATGATGTGGTCAATGCGTCTATCTCAGCAAAGAATGCTTCGTTTGTGTTAGGGTTGTTTTGAACTATATCATCAAACTCATTTATTGCTTCATTGTACTTCTCCACTCCTACCAAACATAAGTTTGAAAGATGACTTATTGTTCTGATAAGAGTTGTGTCGGTTACTTGCGTGAGCCTTTCATTATAAACTTCCCGCAGATCATTCAAAACTGTGCTGTCTGCATTCTGAGTTTTATTGATTTTGTATAATGCTATGTATGCATAAATACTTCTTGAATCATCCGGGTAATCTGTTATGATCTGATTGTATAATACAATTGCTTCAGTGAACTTTGCCGTAAAGTATAATTCATCTGCTTGTGCATAAAGTAAATCTATTTCCTCGACATCTGATACAACTTCTCCGGTGGAATAAACCGTATCTATAACCTCACCGGATGCAGTCTGTGTGATTATCATCAGTCCACCGCCCTGCGGAATTATGCACGGCTCTGTCAAGTAAGGAATATACTGCACATTCAATATTCCAAATCTTCCTGCAGGATCTCCTACGTTAGTCGTTCCCCAGGAGTTGGTGTCTGCTTTAACCTGTGTAGTGGTATCTCCATTCATAAGTGTAAATGTTGTATCAAGAAAAGCGAAGTCCGGTAAACGGTCATCCATTATTTGGTTACAGCCATCGGCAAGTTTTATTTTGCCCGTTATTGAAAGATATATCTCCGATCCATCATCTTCATTGTTCCCAAGTGCATTATACCCACCATTGTTGAAAATTTCATTATGACCGGATATAGGATATTGATTGGGAGGGTTGCCTCCCAACATCGCTCTTAAATCTGGATTTGAATTTGCCCCGACATAAATTCCATTGATCAGATGTCCGGTGATTGTGTTATCGCCAATCTTTTGACTTGAGCCGCCAAGTAATAATCCTGTACTGTGACCGGAGATAGTGTTTAACCTTATTGTTCCTCCGGAACTGATCATTTCGATTCCGGGCAGTTCATTTTGAGAGGAAGAAATGCTATTGCCCACTACATTAATGTTTGATGATTGGTTTAGTATTATACCGCACTCCGAGTTATTAATGAAGTTTGATTGTATAGTGCCTTTGTTCAGGTTAGTCAATGAAACAGCAGTTTGTGAATTTGTGATTGAACACTGTTTAATCTTTAGATCAACAACCACGTTACCTGTTATAGCAATTCCCGAATTGCAATTATCGAAAGTTGTGTTATTAATGTTTAGATTTTCGAACTGATGTGGTAATAAATCAGCTAAACCATTTACACTTATCTCGGCGTTTTTAACTATGCAGTTTGAAAGTGTAAAATCGCTGCCTGACTTAACTAAAATACCGTTTTCGTTTTCCGGTGATACAAAATCAAGCGTCAGCTTGTTTGTTATTGTTCCTTTAACTGTAGCCAGACCTTCTATGATTAGCTGTTTCCCGTTATAAAAAATTATGCTTCCGCCATCAACTGTTTTTATTGAGCCGCCTGCTTTAACTGTTATGTTTGCGTTGGAAGAATATGTCCCGGTGACAGTTAAAGTAGCGCCGTTCTCTATTATCATATCGTCATTTAATGTCCAGCCCCCATCAACGGTTTCGTTATAAAGAAGTCTGCCGCCGTAAAGTACAACAGGTGCAACTTGAAAGAGGTAACCTTCGCCGGCGGGGAAAGTGTAAGTAACAGTAGTATCATCATAAAATGTTATATCAAAATTATTCTCCGGTTCTATGTTTCTTAGTCTTGTATTCTTATATCTGCCTTCAACACCTTCAGCGCTTTGCACATTCATCTCTGCTACCCGGCTGCCATCAGTAATTAAGTTTGACAATAAAAAGTAATTGTTTTGAGAATGCCCGGCTGTATCCAAATCTGTAGCAAAAAAGTTTAAGGTTGAGTTGATTGGATTGTTAACGGGATTATTTGTTAGACTGAGGTAAGGAATATTAGTGTAATAAGAATCTTCTATGAACGGATGAGTTACATCTCTTAGCATTAGATCATTTCCAGAATATGACAAGTTCATTAGTGTTAAGCCCAATACTCCATTAATTCTTGGAGAGAGATCGTTTTTTATATAACTATATAAAGGTTCGTTAGGTAAATAATTTTCGTCTAGAATATTTTTGTACCATACGTTGTTATTACAATTTACTTCATATTTTAAATCGGTGGATGTCAACATCCAAAAAACACCCCTTAGCACCAAATGATAGTGAAAGCATAATTGAAGCATTTAACTTTTCTGGGGCGGTGAATATAACCAGCACTTGCTTCCATCTGGTAAGGTCGGTTCGGCTATTAATGATTCGTGCCAAAAGACGGGATTAACATCCGATAGTTCTGTTAATAGGTACCTCTGGTATTCGTACATCTCTTCCATTTGTTTACCATCAACGAAAGTTATGAACTCCATCATTATTTTTTCAGGATTTGCCATCTCTTTGAATTTATAGATTGTCCTATCCCCATTTCTCCACCCATTCCATTGAGGAAAAAATTCTGCAATACCTTTTGGCTTATTCATAGCTTCAAGAATATCATCTACGATTTTCATCGGAGTGTATCGGTCAATTGTCTGCGGTTCACTTACATTAAAAAAATATTTTATATTATCCCAGTCATTATATTTATTTGCAAATGACGTTATATCGAAAACTACCTGTGGGTAAAGGTCAACAATTCTGCTTCCGATACGCTCATCAAAAACCTGGAAGTTATCAACATATAACTGCTTATTTCCAAACCAGGTAACCTTGAACTGAATTCCTGTACCTGGGTATGTATCATCATAATCCAGCAGTTCATATTGATTTAATCCCTCCATTTTCGAATTATATTGTTCAAATTCCGGAGGGTAGGAATAAACTATTTCAAAAGGCTCAAATGATTCACCGGTAAATGAACTCACATATAATGTTAACTCTGCTCCCTCAATGGGTAATCAATCGTTATCCCTTGATCATTTATGTAGGTAAATATCACTGATACTTTACACACGGGATCGGTAGGCTCGGGTGTTATACCGTTTATCGTTGAAACTGCAACATTAAATCGTAGATTATACTGCAGAAGTTCATCCATATACCATGGTGAGTATTTTTTATCCTGCCTGTATTGAGGTCCTCTGAGCATAATATTATTTGTATTATCTAAGTCTGTTCCACTTGTCCAACAAGCAGTATTGGAATAGTTCGTAGCAGAACCAAAATCAGCTTTTATTCCTGTTTCAAGTTCATTCTTTGTTGTATCCTCGGCTTCCCATTTTGTGTAATACCCCGCTGAATAATAAGCAACTGCGTCGTTTTGAGAGTCATTCTTTATTGCAACCAGGTTATATTTATTCAGTACATCCTTAAGCGCAGCGTTATCTCCATTTGCGTATTGAATTACTGTATTCATACCAAGATCATCCACGTACTCGTACGTTACCTGATTTAATGAATCTCCTTTAGAAAGATAAACACCATAAGGGAATTGAGTTGGCGGTGTTATTACCTGCGCAAGGAACCCATTAAACGGAATGTAAAAGAAAAAGATTAAAAGGAACAAGAATTGTTTAACTCGTTTCATTTTATACCTCCGAATGATTTTTAATTTAATATTTATTAGTTATTATTTATTATTCCCAATCCGTATTTCTGCGGGATGGGGGTTTTATTGTCAAATTGCTAAACTGCTTAATTGTTAATTTGTTGAATCGCTTCATTTTTTTTTGAGTTTTTAATTCAGGTTCTTGCTTCTTGTCTTCCACGTTTCACGTTTTTCTTCTTTCGTCTCACTTGATTAACAGCATTTTTTTCATATCCGTGAACACAGGAATATCTTTTTCATTCCGTACCATTATTTGATAAATGTAAATGCCGCTTGCCAAATCACTTTGGACATTTGACGTTTGACCTTTGACGTTAAAATCTACTTCGTAATATCCTGCTTCTTGTGTTTGATTAACCAAGACAGAAACAAGCTCTCCTTTGATATCATATACATAAAGTTTTACGTATCCTCTCTCTTTTAGTCTGTAACTTATCTTTGTTGATGGATTAAATGGGTTAGGGTAGTTTTGGTAAAGTCGGTAGTCTGAGATTGTTTGTTTGTTGTCGGTGATGGATGTTAGGATAAACCCAACTTCTTCGCTGGGTTCTGATTCGTTGCCTTGATTATCTATTGCTGTTAGTTTGTAGTAAATCTTTTCCAAGTAATCGGGAAGAAAATCAATTAAGTTATTTCTGTCTGTTGAAACAAAAAGGTTTGTGGAATCTATTATAAAGTTTTTTGTCGTATCCCTGTACACATTGTAGTGATTAAAATCTGCTTCTGTGTTTTTGTTCCAGGTTATCCCTACTGTTAAACTGTCAAGTGTTGCGTTTAAATTGACAGGAACACGTGGGGCTAAATCTAAATAGCTATAACTTTCTCCGTAAGGACCTCCGTAAAAACCGATGTCGCTTCTTGTTCCATCTTTATCGAAAATTAAAGGATCGCCTGCATCAATCATAGGAGAATATTTCTGAAGATGAAAATCTAAACTATCCTCGTTTACTAACATTGGATCTACTTCAAGATTTGTACTATCGGGTGTAAAATTATAATACCCATAATCGCAATTCCAAGCATTGTTAAAATAAATATTTTGTATCCCATCAGATAAATAATAGCCATTCTGTACTCCCAACACTATATTATTATTTACAATACTTTGTTCCGAGAACCAAATGCCGTAACCAAGATTGTTCGATACAATATTACAAACTGCTTGATCCGGAACTGCCCCAACAGAAATACCAACGTATGAATCTAATACGAAATTGTTATAAACTTGGCTTGTCCCCGAACTACCAGTAGATATGCCTTGGTTTATAGTAGAAGTCATTTCTATTAAATTATTAAAAATAATACCTCGACCTGCAAGGGCTGTGCTTATGCCGCTAGTTTTTATTTGAAATAAATAATTATTATAGATAGTATCGAGCACTGAAGTATCTAACCCAAATACGTCTATTCCATAACTAACATCTTCAATTATATTATTTTTAATTGTTAAAAAAGAATTATCACTGCTAATGCCATAACCAGCCATACTTATTTTGTTATTCATAATTTTCCCCTGAAAGTCTAAGGAATCTTCTGGTCCTGGTATTGACAAAATACCTGTATTCCCACCAATACTACTTCTAACTATTATATGGAAACCTTCGACTATACACTCATCTTTCATAGTAATAGCATTAAAATCACTAAATTGTGATATCGTTCTGGTATCTATAATGCAGCTATCAATTCCTGCTCCAATCATTGTTAAGCCGTGTATCATAGTAACTTTCTCGATGTAAGTGCCGTTGGCAACGTAAATGGTATCTCCAAACACGGAGATGTTAATGCACTCCATAATGCTATCGGCTGCGGTTTCCCAGGAGGTGTAGGGTGGGGTGCTGCTGCCGGTTGGGCTAACGTACCTGACGGTGGCGAGAGTAATGTACAATGTACAATTTACAATGTACAATGAAAGCAGGAGAAGAAGGAATATTTTTGTTTTCATAGAAGACCTCATTGTATTGAATTTATCCATTATCAAATTATAAAATATTTACAAAAATTACTTCAGTAATATCATCTTCTTCATATCTGAGAAAACGGGAATGTCTCCTTCGCCTTTTACCATTATTTGATAAATGTAAATGCCTGTGGCTATGTCACTGTAATATGGTCCCATCGGTACTTCATAACTATTTGCTCTTTCTCTTTCTTCTGTGTTGGGTTGAAATACTACTTCATAGTAGCCTTTATTCTGCCACTGATTTACAAGGGTTTTTACTAATTCTCCTTTTACATCATACACATAGAGTTTTACATATCCCGGCTCTTTTAATCTGTATGGAATTATTGTTGAGGGATTAAATGGGTTTGGATAATTACTTAACAGCCTAAATCCATCATCGCCTATTGGGGGATGTTCAGTCAATCCTGTTATTGTTACAGTTACTTCTTCACTCGGCTCTGATTGATTATTCTGATTGTCAAATGCTGTGAGTAAATAATAGTATTTTTTCTCTGTGTTTGTTATTGTGAGATTATCATAAAATAAAGTGTCGCTTGTAATTCCAACTATCTTTGTTGTGTCGTAAATAAAATTAGTTACCGTATCGCGGTAGATTCTGTAATGTGAAAAATCTGCTTCAGTGTTTTTATTCCACGTTAATTTTATTAACCCGTCTTCAACAACAGCAGTAAGATTATGCGGAGGACGGGGTGCTAAATCATTATAAGTGTAACTCCATCCGTAGGGACCTCCGTAGAGACCAATATCACTTCTGCTTCCATCCCGGTCAAGAATGTTTGGATCACCGGTGTCAATTAAAGGAGAAAACTTCTGTAAATGAAAGTTGTTACTGTCCGCACTTACTACCATTGGGTCAACGGAGAGGTTTGTGCTATCTGGAGTAAATCCACTATAATTGACGGGATTATTCCAGGAGTTGTTATATCTAAATATAGGATTTTGCTCGGGTTGAACAGTAAATCCTTTTAAACTGTTCATAACATTGTTATTTACAACCATATTGTAGTTTCCAGCAGTAATACCTGCAAAACTAAAATTACCAATTGTAAAATTATTATAATTAAAAGCTGGATCTACGAAATTGCTTATTCCAGTTCTAGCATATTCAGTAGTAACAGTGTTATTCTGAATCCATACTGTGTCAATATTGCCGCCGATAATACCGTATGAAGTTTGACCGTCAATAAAGATTGTATTATTATTTATTGTAGCCTTAGTTCCAAATACCATAGCTATCCCCTGCAATCCTGCCACAATATAATTAGAGTCAATAAGAGGTGTATATGTTGAGAAAAATGCACCAATGTTTATTCCCCTAAATTCCATATCAGTAAAAATACTATTACCTCTTATGATTGCACTTGAATTGAACAATTCTACACCAGTGTGAACATTTTCGAAAATATTCTTGTAAACAACAGGAACCTGCTCTCCTGTATACCCTACATAAGCCCCATACCTTGCATTTGTTATTCTGTTAAGAGCCACCAAACTATTTCCGCTACCAGCAAAACCATAACCCATTTCAGTATCGTAGTAAACCAATATCTGAAATCCCTTAAAGAGACAGCTATCTTTAACTTCAACAGAAATAAATCCTGTACTCGTTACAAGTTCCCTCGTATCAATCACGCAGCTATCCATACCTGCGCCAATTAGAGATAAACCGGGAATCATAACTACCTGCTCTTTGTAAGTGCCGTTGGCTACGTAAACAGTATCACCAAAGACGGAGATGTTAATGCACTCCATAATGCTGTCGGCGGCGGTCTCCCAGCTTGTGTAGGGCGGGGTGCTGCTGCCGGTAGGGCTTATGTAACGGACAGTCGCTTGCGCGTCAATGTACAATGTACAATTTAGAATGTAGAATGAAAGCAGGAGAGGAAGGAATATTTTTGGTTTCATAATTGCACCTCAAAGTAATAAAAATTTACAGGAAGAATTTAGGAATAAGATTCGTTAAATGCATTAATCATAAAAATTTTATTAGAGGTATTTCAATTTTATATCACCAACCAAAACATTTATTTCATAAAATAAAAAGGCAGCCAAATTTGACTGCCTTTAATTTAATTATAATTTATTGTTGCTTTTTTACTTATCATATTTTAGAAATCACTTCAATAAAATCATTTTACGTACTTGATTAAAGTCACCGGCAGATAGACTGTAAAAATAAATTCCGGTAGAAATACCTGAAGCATCAAATGAAACTGAATATTTACCAGCAGTTTTCACATCATTCACCAACGTTTTAATTTCTTCACCAAGAATGTTAAAGATTTTCAGAATTACATTGCTTTCTTTAGGAATTGAAAATGAAATTATAGTTGATGGATTAAACGGATTTGGGTAGTTCTGACTTAACTCAAATCTTTCCGGTACAGTATTATTTTGGTTTTCAACCGCAACGGGGATGTAGCCAGAAAAGTCATCATCACTGCGGGGGTCAAGTTTGTAATTTCCAAAAGTATAAAGAAGTATTCCGCTTAAACTTTCAAACTGATCGCCAACAAGCAAGCGAACGGGTTGATCAACTAAACTTGAATCGTAAAAATTATGATAAGATAATTGTGAATCATCAAGATTTACACGGGTATTTATTCCACTTGCGTCTGCAATAAATATTTCACCAAAATTGCTGCTGCCGTTTCCAGTTGGGCCAGGATCACCTTCGGCATTTTCATCAGTAATAGTAATGTTGGAGTACTTAACAAGTACACCCTCCCATTGCTCCGCCGAGATTGTTCCCGAACCAAATGTACCAGTTTCAGAAGTTGAAATCTCACTTGCATCAGGAAGTGCATTTCCGGTTGAAATTAAATTAAATTGTGAAGGATCATCAATCCCGGATATTTGAGTCATACTAAATGACTCGCCAACTGTGCCTGTAACTTCGACTAAATCCCCCTTCCTTAATACAAGAGTCTCTGTTCCATTTACTCTAATTCCACTCCAGGGACCATTTCCATTTTGAATAAAAATATAGCTCGCAAAATCTGTTGTATCACAAGTTACAATTCCATTCACTGTAACTTCAAATCCATTATAAGCACTGAAGCCGCTTCCATAAGGGCTGAACTGAACATGCTGAATAGTTATTAGATGATCAAGCACAAAATAAAAATATCTATTGCTCGAAGTATCGGAAGGGTTTTGCGATTCATTATTTTCATTATCAATCGCCCAAATAAAATAGTCAATAATTGATGAATCGCTTTGAGCGGGGATAACTGCTGTAAAAGTGGAGTCACTAATATTTGTCATATCAACTTCCTGAACTGCACTGCTGTTCACTCTATATTTTAATTTTGCTGATATAACTGTGCCGTCAACATCGCGAATAAAGGATGTGACAGTAACAGGCTGCCCATAGCCAACTTCAACAATATCCCTTGTAATATTCGAGATTACAGGAGGGAAAGTTCCAACTTCAATATCGTCAGGATAAGCTGGATTGATAGTAATTCCGCCGGAGCCTGCGCTGCGTGTTTCAATATAACCGCGAATGTAATTTAGTATTGATCCGTCGGTAGGGGGAACAAATCCGGATACAGGAGAATAAAAATAATCTGATTTAGTTCCCATTGATAGCTTTGTTCCATTACCATCTTGTATTCTGAAACTTCCAGTCCCGGAATTTCTATCAAATGTAGAAACATTTCGAATGATAACATAAACCCCCTCCCATTTTTCAGAAATAGCTAAGTTATCATCAGTGCCTGTTACCTTTAATGAATCTAATGTCAATTCTACAGCTTGAGGTCGTTCTTGAATTCCTAGTACATCATCAGCAGAAAAATTTATTACATTAAATTGTGTTGTCTTTTGCGTTGAAGTGCTGTATTCATTAACCACACCTGTAACTTTAACAACAAATCCTGAATCAAGATCGCTGAATGGAGGTCCGAGTGATGGATCCTGACGCAACAAAATTCCGGACCAATCTGTCAGACTTGTATCCTGCAAATAAAATCCTGCTGCTCCAGTGCCGACAAACATGATCACACTATCAGGGCTAAAAAATCTACTTTTGTATGGCGCACACATCACAACACCGGTTACTGTTACCGTATCACCTTCGTAAGGTGAGACCTGATCATCGGTAAAATAATTAATTAAGGTTGTAGGATCCTGGTATTGAATATCACGAATAGAAATTTCCGGATATTGCGCAAAAGAGACTGATGTAAACAAACCGATCAGAATTACCAAGTAAATTATTTTCATTTTTATTACTCCTATTTTATTTAACAATTAAAAATTTTCCTGTTTGAATATTTCCAGTGGAATTATTTTTCACTGAAAAAAGATAAAGCCCGGTTGCAATTGCCTGGTCGTTTTCACTGATTAAATCCCACGCATGTTCTCCCCCTGCCATAATCTGTTTGTCATCACTTGCATAAGTCTCAAACCATCGTAAATCAGAGCCGTTGCTTTGTTGATCGTGATAAATTCTTTTAACAACATCACCTGCAAGGGTGTAAATAGTAATTTCACACTCAGCAGGTAAATTAAAGAAATAAATTTTTCTTAACCTTTCAGAACTTCCATCCCAGATAGCATTTCCGTAGTATGGATTGGGATAGACTCCAACTTCAAGATTTGCATCAGTAGAAGCCAGCGTGCCGGGAATAATTCTTTGCAATGAAGCAAGCGAACTTGATTCCAAACTTTCAAGATTATTTTCCGAATCACCTTCATCAAATGCTGAAACAGCAAATAAATACTGCCAGCCATTAAGTAAATTCGCAAATTCAAATTTGTAAAAATACTTTGTGGTGTCGCCTGAAAAAGTAACAGGTTCATCAAGCATAATAAATTGGAATCCAGTGTTGAAACCTATATCATTATCAGTACTGTCAAACTCACCTGCAAGTGAAAGCGATGAAAGAATATCACTCTGAAGATTCAAATCGAATCCACTTTGTGTGCGATAAATTCTGTAGCCCTCGAAATCTTTTTTACCGGAAATAGGATCAATAGATGTTTCAGCACTTTTATCCCAATACAGAATTGCAGAGTTACTCGTCGGAACAACTTTAACTTTAGGAACGACGGGGGGTGAAGGAAGAACAAACCTTGTAATAATCCCATCGGCATTTAAATCCTCACCGGCATCAAGAATATTGTTTCTATTTCTATCTTCGCCAAAATATGCTCTTAAAGCCCAGTCGGCATTTGAGAATAAATTTTTCTTTTGCTCTTCCGTGTCAAGTGAAGCAGCATCGTCTCCAAATTTTTTAGCGCAGAGAATTGCAAACACAACATTGATAGAATCACCCGGAGCGATTGACTGGAAAGCACCTTTTGAGATAAGCATTGATCTATTGGAAGGAAGTTTCAAATCATTCGGATTTATTCCGTCGTTGTACCTGTTGCTTCCGCCAAAATATCCACGAAGTTTTTTATCATACCTTTGAAAGTCATCTTGCGGCGCAAAGAAATTTGGGTCATCAGTATTTCTGAATTGCCAGCTCACAAAGTTTACAGTTGATAATGTATCCGAGCCATTAAAAATAAAATCATTTCCGGCAGGAGTTGAACCGAGGTATTGAATTCCAATATAGCTGTCCGTAAAACCAATGTCACCTGTAGCATCAAATTCATAAGCGATTTTTAATGAGTCGTTGTAACCGTTTCCTCCTTTATTAAAAAATGCAGAGCCGCGAGGCGAACTGATATTTGTATTGCGAACAACTGCATCAGTCCATAAACCTACATAAACACTATCAATAAATTTAGCAGTCACATTTTTAATTGTATAATTCATTATAACAAAAAAATCAGCGAATGGAAAATTCCAAGCATAACTTTCTTGGTGAACTTTTACTCCAAGCGGAGTATGATCAATAATCAATTCACCGTTTGAAAGAGTTTCGTTTGTATCTACAAAGTCCATCACAAAATCCTGATGCGAAATTGCAAAAGGATCGAAAAATCTTGAGTCAAGCAGAGTTGATCTTTCGAGAACTAAAATGCCTGGATCATTAGTAAATTCAAACCCACCACCCCGAGCTGAAACAGATGCTGCATCCACTGCGCCTGTTGTAACAAATGGTCCTACTCTTCCATTGCTAAGTGAATCATTACTGATAAAACCGCCAATCCAGAGACCTCCGTCAAAGATATGTTCTATGCCGCTGCCTGAAGGATACTCGCACGAAGGCTGCTGAGGCCAGAGTGAGAAACCGTGTCCGTAAGTTCCAAAATTTGTAACAGTTAGTCCAATATTTCCAACATTTGTGAATTTGGAATTATCATCATCGGTTATTTTAACTAAAAAATTATTTTGATCCTGGCTTTGTAATTTAGAAGTGATAAGAATCAGAGAAAGGAATATTACTGTGGATAACTTCATTCTTTAAATATTGAATTCAATTAAAATAATTACTCATAAATATTTCATTTGTAAAATACGATTTTCTTTAGCTATGCATAAAATAGTTTTGTTATTTTATTATTAATAAAACGCCTGCTGATTATTTTTAATATGAATTAAAATTTTAGAATTCATCGCGGGCATGCTTATCAGCATGATAGGAACTTCGAACCAAAGGAGCTGATTCGACAGCCTTAAATCCTAATTTGAATCCTTCTTCTTTATAAAATAGAAACTCTTCGGGAGTAACAAAACGATCAACCGGCAAGTGCATTTTAGTTGGCTGCAAATACTGCCCGATTGTAAGTATCTGACATCCGTGCACAACAAGATCATTCATCAGCTCAATTACCTCCTCCTTATTTTCACCGATACCAACCATTATTCCGCTCTTTGTTCTCAATCCTTTATCTCTGAACCACCGAATCAGATCCAAGCTTCTTTGATATTTTGCCTGCGGTCGAACGGCGTGATACAATCTTTTTACAGTTTCGAGATTATGATTCAAAATATCAGGCGGATTTTGCATTATTATATTGAAAGATTCTTCAAATCCCCGAAAATCCGGTATTAATATTTCAATTGTGCAATCGGACTTGTCACGTCTAATAAGTTTGACAGTTTCACTAAAGATGGAAGCTCCACCATCCTTTAGTTCATCTCTGTCAACCGAAGTGATAACTACATGTCTTAGATTTAATTCAACGACAGATTCTGCGACACGTGCAGGCTCATTTAAATCAAGCTCGTTGGGAATTCCAACTTTGATATTACAAAAACCACAGCTTCTTGTACAAGTATCGCCAAGAATCATGAAGGTAGCAGTGCGGTTATTCCAACACTCTGCTATGTTCGGACACTTTGCTTCCTCGCAAACTGTATTGAGTTTATTTTTTCTCATCAAAGTGCGAACATCACTGTAATTATTTCCTGTCGGTAATTTCACTTTTAACCATTCGGGACGTTTCCCGAGCGGCTCTTTGTCAGCTTCCACTGCTTCCTTAAATGCTCTTTGATGTTGATTGATTATCATTAAAAACTTTCTGTCAGAAATAATATTTACAAATTTGCAGGATCAAAATTTTCAAGTGTATCTTTTATATATTTCAAGAACATACCGCCGAGCATTCCATCTATAATTCGATGATCGTGCGAGATAGTTAATGACATAATCGGTTTAATGGCTATTGTATCCATCCCATCTGCTTCGATAACTACAGGTCGTTTAATCACAGCCCCCACCCCAATAATAGCAACTTCAGGCTGATTGATAATCGGTGTTCCGAAAATAGTACCGAACACACCGTAATTAGTAATTGTAAAAGTGCCGCCGGAAATATCATCAGGAGTTAATTTTTTATTCCTCGATCTAAAAGCTAAATCGTTGATTGCTTTTGCAAGTCCAATTGTATTAAGATTTTCTGCGCCTTTAATGTTAGGAACAATCAATCCGTTCGGTTCAATTGCTACCGCAATGCCAAGATTCACAAATTTCTTTTTCAAAATATTTGTCCCGTCAATCGAGGAATTAACTAACGGATAAGCTGTCAAAGCTCTAACGCTGGCATTAGCAATGAAAGCCATGTAAGTTAGTTTTACCCCATCCCTTTTTTGATATTCATCTTTATTTTTTTGAATGAAATTATGAATTTTAGTCATATCAACTTCAAGCATAGCTGAAACGTGAACCGAAGTATCACGGCTTGAAACCATATGCTGCATAATTTTCTGCCGGATATTATCCATCGGGATTTTTTCAACACCATCACCAAACGATTGACTACTTACGGCTGGTACGAAGGAAGGGGCAGGCATTGCAGAGGGTTTGGGTAATTCTGTTTTTAACTCGTGAGCAACATGGTGTGACTCAGAGGTCTTTCGTGATTGAATAAAAGCAAGAATATCTTTCTTCGTGATTCTGCCTTCTTGTCCACTTCCTTTAATTCTTTTCAATTCAGCTTGAGAAACATTTTCTTTTGAAGCAATACTCAAAACAAGTGGCGATAGAAATCCTGTTTCTTCATTAATTTCTTCAGTAAGTTGAAAAGAATTTTGAAAGTTATCGTGCATTTGTAAAGGCTCAACAGTCTTCCGAGCACTCTGTTCCTGTACTGAAGTAGTGGCGGATTCAACAACCCTTGTACTTGATCCTACACTTGAACCTGAACTTGATCTTATACTCAGCCTTGCGACCACTGTACCAACAGAAACGGTTTCCTGTTCTTTCACCATTATTTCTGCAAGTATTCCCTCTTCGGGTGAAGGAATTTCAGTATCAACTTTATCTGTACTTATTTCAAAAATGACTTCATCTTTTTTTATTGGGTCACCAACTTTTTTATGCCACTTAATTACAGTTCCTTCCATAACCGACTCACCCATTTTAGGCATGGCTATATCAATAATAGAATTGGAAATTGTATTTTCAATTTTAGCTTCAGTTGGTTGTGATTTTTATCGAGGCGATTGAAGGTTCTTCAATTATCTTTTGTGATGATTTGGCAATTGATTCAGCTTCACTCTCAACACTCAAAATGGCAACAACAGTCCCGACCTCAACTGTTTCACCCTCCTTAACATTAATATTTGTTAAAATACCATCTGCCGAAGCAGGTATTTCAGTATCAACTTTATCTGTGCTAATTTCAAAAATTATTTCATCGCGTTTAACTTTGTCTCCAACTTTTTTATGCCATTTTATGATTGTGCCTTCACTGACACTTTCGCCCATCTTCGGCATTACAATTTCCATTTTATCCTCAATCAATAAATTAAAAATTTAATAAACTTTTTATACCATTATAGATAACATCTCTCGAAGGAAGTACGGCAGATTCAAGAATCGGAGAATAAGGGATATGTGAATCAAGAGCTGCAATTCTTCTTACAGGCCCATCCAGATATTGAAAACAAGTATCTGCTACTCTTGCAGCGATCTCCCCGCCAAATCCTCCGGTCAAAGTATCCTCGTGAACGATAATACATTTATTAGTTTTTTTAACAGACTTAAAAATCATTTCTTCATCAATGGGAATGATGGTTCGCAAATCAATTACTTCAACCGAATGCCCTTCATCCTCAAGTTTTTTTGCAGCAGTAACGCAATCCCATAAAGCTGCACCGTAAGAAATAACAGTTAAGTCGCTTCCTTCTTTTACTACTTTCGCTTTGCCAAAAGGAACCAAATAATTTTCGTTTGGTTCAGGAGTGATTGCATAACTTTGTCTATAAAGTCCTTTGTGCTCGCAAAATAAAACGGGGTCGTTAATTCGTATTGCAGTTTTGAGTAGTCCCTTTGCATCTGCGGCATTGGAAGGATAAGCAATAAAAATTCCCGGGACGTGTGCAAAAAACGATTCTATATTTTGACTATGATACAGCCCACCATGAATATATCCGCCAACAGCAACTCTCACAACAACAGGTGATATCCAATTATTATTAGAGCGGTAACGCATCGTAGCGGTCTCATCTCTTAGCTGCATAAATGCGGGCCAGATATAATCGCCAAATTGAATTTCGACGACAGGTTTTAAACCGGCAAGAGCCATCCCAGTTGCAACGCCTGCAATACTTGCTTCGGCAAGCGGAGAATTAAAAACTCTTTCATTACCAAACTTTGTTGATAAACCTTTAGTAGCGGTGAATACACCTCCCTTTCCATCAGCAATGTCTTCGCCAAAAACATAAATCTTATCATTTATTTCCATTTCTTCGCGAAGAGCATGATTTATAGCGTCAACCATAACAATTTTTTCGCCGCCTAGATCAGTCATTTCATATTCGAGAGACTCGCGCAAACCACTTTCGTCAAAAACAAATTTTGCAGCGTCTGCAGGATTCGGGTCTGCTTCTGCTAAGGCTTTATCTGCGGCTGCATTGACTTCTTCAGTAATTTCAAATTTAATTTTTTCAAGTTCATTAACAGAAAGTAATCCTTCCTTTATTAACCATTTTGAGAACTGATCAATCGGATCACGCTTTAATTCTTCATCAAGTTCTTTATGATCCCTGTATTTCTTTTGATCATCAGAAGAGGAATGAGACTGTAACCGAACAACATTCGCTTCTATTAATACAGGTCCATTTCCTTCATTAATATATTTTACAGCTTCCTGAACTTTCTCATAAGATTCAAAAAAGTTTGTCCCATCAAGGTTAATTCTTAAAAGATTGTGGTAGCCCGCCATCATTTCAGCTATAGAGTTATCCTTCCCCCCGCTTTGATTTTTTACCGGAACCGAGATAGCATATCCATTATTTTGAATCACAAACATTACAGGAAGTTTTTCGCGGCTTGCCCAGTTGATAGCTTCATGAAATTCGCCCTGACTTGTAGTGCCTTCACCGGAACTGACATAAGCAATATGAGGATTGCCTTTTTTTACAGAAGCAAGAGCTGCGCCAACAGCTTGAAGGAATTGTGTGCCGGTTGGGCTTGACTGCGATGGTAAATTTATTTTAGTGTGTCCCCAATGCGTTGGTAACTGCCTGCCGCCGCTTGCTGGATCGCTGGCTTTAGCAAAACATTGCAGGAAAAATTCATGAGGAGTAAGTCCAAATGTTAATACTAATCCAAGATCGCGGTAGTAAGGAAAAATCCAATCTATTTTATGATCGAGTGACAAGCCAACGGCTGTTTGGATAGCTTCGTGTCCGCTTCCTGAGATGTGAAAAAAAGTTTTACCCTGCCTAAGAAGGTTCATTGCTTTATTATCAATTGCACGACTTAAAAGCATTAATCTTAGTACACTAAGCAATTTTTCTGAAGTTAAATTCAATGGTAAGTTTTTTGTCAAACTTGATTTCACTTCATGGTTTTTATTATTATCGTTTATAGAAGATTTGTTTGATTCTAATTTTTTCAACTTGGTGATGTCTTTCTCATTCGACAATTTATTTTTAGACATTAAACTGTTACCTCATTAACATTTTCATTTTGAAAGTTATCAATATCTACATTTATTAATTTCTGGTATTCAAAAAATTGCTTGAAATTATTTAGAAGTTTTTCCTTAACAATTTTAATCTCGACTTCAACATTTAATTCTTTACTTAAAGATGTCACAGATTTTTCTTTTATTCCGCAAGGAATAATTCCGTTAAATAGAGACAAATCAGTATTTATATTAAAGGCAAAACCATGCATTGTTATCCATCTGCTTATTTTAATTCCGATTGCTGCAATTTTTCTATCATCAATCCAAACGCCGGTATATTTTGGGTTGCGTTTCGATTTCAAACCAAACTCATCACAAGTTCTGATGATAACTTCTTCAATACCGCGTAAATACTCGTGAGCATCTCTTTTCCAATTAACAAGATTAATAATCGGGTATCCAACAATTTGACCGGGTCCATGAAAAGTTATATCCCCTCCCCTATCAATCTCATAAACGGAAATATTATTCTCTTTAAGAAAATCCGGATCGCTTAAAAGATTTTTTTTATCAGCAACTTTACCAAGTGTGTAAGTGTTTGGATGTTCGAGAAGCAAAAGTACATCGGGAATTTTATTTTGATATCTTAATTCAAGTATTTTCTTCTGTAATTCCCATGCTTCCTGATAATCAATTATTCCGGCATCTATGTATAATATTTCTTTTTCAGAACTCATTAATTTTTAATAAATAGTTGTATTTGTAATTTTAAAGCCGAATAGTTTCAACTTCTAAAAGAGATAAACCTAAACTTTATCCATAACATGAACATTTGCTTGAACCTGAACTTGAACTCAATCAAATGTGTATTGCTTCACCATAAGCTTGAGCCGCTGCTTCCATAATAGATTCGGAAAGAGTTGGATGAGCGTGAATCGTTTTTATTATTGAGTGACCTGTTGCTTCAATTGATCGTGCAAGAGTCAGTTCAGCTATCATCTCCGTGGCTTCCGAGCCAATGATGTGTGCACCGAGCAATTCGCCATATTTTTCATCAAAAATTAGTTTAACAAATCCTTCCCGCTCCCCGATTGCAAATGCCTTCCCGCTTGCCATAAATGGAAACTTACCAACTTTAATTTCAAGACCATTCTCTCTTGCTTTTTTTTCAGTCAATCCAACACTTGCTATTTGAGGCTGACAGTATGTGCAGCCCGGAATATTATCATAATCAATATCTGGATTTGCAATTCCTTTTATTCCTTCCACACAGTGAATACCTTCCGCCGAAGCAACATGTGCAAGCCATGGGGGTCCAATTACATCACCAATTGCATAGATGCCTGGAACATTAGTTTCATAAGTGGATTTATTCACTTTGATGTGATTCTTAAAAAGTTCAATACCTAATTTTTCAAGTCCGAATCCCTCAACATTCCCGGTAACACCGATAGCGCTTAATACTTTCTCCGCAGAAAGTTCTTTTAATTCACCATTAACTTTAACTTTTACATTAACTCGATTGCCCGTAACCTCAGCTTTTTCAACAACGGCTTTTGTAAAAATCTCTACCCCCCGTTTACGAAAATTCTTTTCTAATGTTTGTGATACTTCGATATCTTCAATTGGCAAAATATTATCAAGCATTTCGATGACTGTAACTTTTGTACCAAGCACTGAATAGAAATAAGCAAACTCGATTCCTATTGCACCGGCACCAACGACTATTAAATCTTTAGGAAGTTTCCCGAGTGACATTGCTTCGGTACTAGTAATGATATTTTTTTTATCAACAGGAATATTTGGAAGAAGTCGTGGTCTTGCACCGGTTGCAATTATTATATTAGAGGAAGTCAACGAATCGATTTTTTTGTTGGCAATATCAAAAACTTCAATTTGATGTTTAGACGTTAATTTACCATAACCTCTAATGCGATCTACTTTATTTTTTTTTATAAGCATTTCAACATTTTTTGTTATACGATCAGAGATGTCCCTGCTGCGTTTAATAATTTTATTGAAATCAAACTCAATTCCGCTGATCTTAATTCCAAAATCAGAAGAATGATTTTTCATATTATCAAAAAGCTCGGCATTTTTTAATAACGATTTTGTAGGAATACATCCCCAGTTCAAGCAAATTCCTCCAAGTTTTTCATTATCAATTACGACGGTTTTAAACCCTAATTGAGCAGCCCTTATTGCAGCAACATAACCACCTGGACCGCCACCAAGAATTGCGATATCACATTTGTTTGTCATATATTTTATTCTAAAAGAATTTTAATTTTATAAGCCAATATAAATAATCATGGCTTAATCAGAAAAATTAAGCGAAGGCAATGGTTTACCTTGAATTAGAATTTACTTATTGACACATTTAGTTAAAAATTAGTTGACACAATATTTATTTAACCACCAAATAAATCAGGAAATTATGTTAGTAAATTTAAATTCTGAAGAATTTTCTAATCAGATTAAAAATGATAATCATTCAATCATTATTGATGTTCGCACCAAAATGGAATATGAGCAAGGACATATTCCAAATGCAAAGTTGATTGATATTTATCTTTCAACATTTACAAGTGAAATTTTAGAACTCGATAAAAATAAATCTTACTATTTGTATTGCCGGAGCGGAAGTCGAAGTTACCATGCGGGATTATTCATGATTGAAAATGGTTTTACGAACGTTTTGAATCTCCGGAATGGAGTTCTCGATTGGCATGAACTCCTCGTAACTGAGTGACACTCAGACTTGTAAATCTCATTTTGTATTTTACTCAAGTTCATTTCAAATGTGATGACTCAGTAGTCTTGCTTTAATTTTTAGATAAAACAAATTCTCTCCAATTCTTTAGACAAACTATAGTCTGATCAACCGCTTGATCTTCCTTTGACTGATATACTCAATAATAGAAATAAACTATAGGATTATAATTATTATCAATAGATTTTATATTGCGTCTTGAAGTAATGGTGTTTATGTTCAACCCAGAAATTAAATCTACTTTACTTGACCCGCATTTAGCTTAACAATTTTACAAGTTTATTTATTTAGCATCGATTATTTGAAAAAGTATATGGTAACGATCAAATTACAAGTTTTTGAATTAGAAAGAAGAAGGAGGTGATTAAGAATATGTATTCGTATTGATTTACGGATATTCTGGCAGGGGATGATTTTAAAACAACTATTTTCTTAAACAAATCTTGAGAGGGATTTATCATGAGAAACATTCTCAATTTTTCTGTTCTTTCGTTATTATTTGCAACTATTCTCTTAACTCAGTTTGGGTGTCAGAAAGAAGAAGTTGTACAACCTGTAAATGAAGTGGATTCAAGTATTCTTGACAAACCTGCAAAAATATATTCTAATGCAGTTGCCACAGATTACTTTGATCTCGAATGTAAATTTGTGCAAGGAACCGGTGGTTATACACCTCCCGTAGCCTCCAGAGCATTCGCTTATACAGCCATTACACTCTATCAGTCCATCTATCCTGGAATGAGTAGTAAATATAATTCACTTGAAGGCAAATTGAATGGTATGCCACCGATGCCAGTTCCTGGGCCTACTGCAATATTTAAAATGCAATGGGAACTTGTATCGAATGCCGCATTGTCACAAATAATGCGCTTATTCTTTCCTACTGCTACCCCCACAAATATGGCAGTGTTAGATTCACTTGAAAATTATTACAATGGTCTTATTGCTCCCACTATCAGCCAGTTCACTTATGATAAATCACGTGAATATGGTATTGAAGTTGCAAATGCTGTTTTCGAGTATTCAAAAACTGATGGTGGACATGAAGGTTATTTACATAATTTTCCGGCATACACTCCTCCGGTAGGACCTGGATTATGGGTTCCCACACCCCCACTTTATCAACCAGCTCTTCAACCTTATTGGGGAAACAACAGACCCTTCATAGTTGATGATATTGTGCCAACTTTACCTGGTCCCCCAACTCCATATTCAGAAGATCCTTCTTCACCGTTTTATAGGGAAGCATTGGAAGTATACAACACAGTACAAAACTTGACTCCTGAACAAACAGAGATTGCTCTATTCTGGAGCGATGATCCGGGTGCGACTTTTACTCCTCCTGGACACTCTGTTTCAATCGCGACTCAGGTAATCAGAAATGAAAATTATACTCTTGATAAAGCAGCATTTACTTATCTATCTGTAGGTATTGCAGTATCTGAGGCATTTGTAGCAGGGTGGTATGATAAATATGTTTATAATTATCTCAGACCTGTAACATTCATCCAGAGCTTTATTGCTCCGGGTTGGTTGCCAATATTGAACACACCTCCATTCCCCGAATATGTTTCCGGTCATTCCATTCAGTCCGGTGCTAGTTCTGTCGTTTTGTCAGAAATTTTTGGTTACCATTACGCATTCACTGATCACACCCATGATTATCGCGGATTTACTCCGAGATCGTTTAACTCTTTCTTTGATTTTGCAGATGAAGCTGCTATATCTCGATTGTACGGTGGAATTCATTATGTTCCAGCGATTGCAGTTGGTGTCAGACAAGGCAGGTTGATCGGCGCTAATGTAATGGCACTTAATCTTGAGAAATAATATCTAAATAGTCCTCAATTCTATATAGTAGATTTATTTTCTATAAATGAACTTCATTATTCAAGGGCGAGTTTTCTGACTCGCCCTTATGCTTTTATTGTAAGATCGTATTCAATTAATTATATCATTTAAGAATCTTCCTACCGTTAATTTTCAGGTAATCCAGTCTTTATAAAATCTTTATAGCTTACATCCATCTTTTAACAGCATCTTTATAAACCTAAGAATAAGTTTGAATCAAAAATTTATGCGACTCGGAAACATCAAAACAACAATGGATTATTATATCCAAATTGATTTGAAGAAAATGGAAAAAGAAATAAACGAAAAATTGACATCGAACTTGACTTAAATTTCAGAGTCTGATAGGTGCTTGTAGACAATTGTAGACAATTAAAAGAAGTGAGCGAAATAAAAAGGCTTCCAATCCTTAGATTTGAAGCCTTTTTCGTGGGCCCAGATGGACTTGAACCACCGACCCTCTGATTATGAGTCACAAGGATTCTTCTCTTTCCTTCCCTTTTGTAGCCTTTTTTCTGTAGTCGCTACACACTCGCTACAACCTCTAAGGAGGTTACTAATATGTTTCTGTCAAAAGACTCTAAATCGCCATTCTATCAAATCACCTATTTTGTCGAGGGTAAGCGAACCAAAAAATCCACCAAAACAACCGACCTGAACGAGGCAAGAAAATTCTTAGCTTCATTCAGCATTCCGGTAAAAATCAATAATGTAGTTTATGAAGCTAACAACTCCATACTATTGGAAGATTTCAAAATGAATATGTTGGCTTTACCAAACTCTCAAAATCAAAATACTATGTTACCCGCTCGATTGAACCCGCTTTCAAATTCTTCATTCAACATTGCGGAAATATTCTTCTCTCCGAAGTCACCACTCGCCACATAGATAACTTCATTATGTCCACCTACCAAAGAACCCAATCAGGCGCAGCCCTTTATTACCGCACTCTCAAAGCTGCTTTCTCAAAAGCTGTTGTTTGGAATCTCCTGCAGGAAAATCCATTCAAGAAAATCAAAGCACCTAAAGTAAATAAATCAGTTCCGCAGTTTATCACAGAAGAACAACTCAATTTAATCCTTGATAAAACAGATCGTCAATTTCTAAAGGATATTTTCACAACCGCTTTCTTTACCGGTATGCGGCTTGGCGAGCTTCTCAATATGCGTTCAAGTTGGATTGACTTCACTCATAATATTATCATAACCAAAAACTCAACCACCTTCACAACCAAAAGCAAAAAAGAAAGAATTATTCCCATTCACCCAAAAGTTTTATCAATACTACTAAAGCTAAACAAAACTCATCAATTGCTGAAGATTTTATTTTCAGTCACAATCAAAATATTAAATTCAATGAAGATTTTGTAAGCAAGCAATTTAAAAAAGCCGTTCGCGCCGCGAAGCTAAACGATCAAATTCACCTCCACACCTTGCGCCATAGCTTTGCAAGTAACTTAGTTCAAAAGGGCTTCTCTTTATGTAGTAAAAGAATTACTCGGTCACGAAGATATTAAAACAACTCAAATTTATTCACATTTGCAAAAGGATAATTTGATGAAAGCAATAAATTTGTTATAAATACCGTTATCAAAATTACCTAAACATCTTAAAAGGTATTCTCTTAATTATTTTTATTTAATAAAAATTCATAAATTATCAATTCATATAATCAACTCGGTTTATAATAAACTCTTATTACTAATCTAAATAAATTTTCCCCAGTTCATCTTATTAAAAAATATATTCATTGTTTTACGTATATTATTTTTATTGATTTTGATTATTCATAACGGACATATAATAAATTATATAAAATCTTTATAATTTTTTACATTTAACTTGTATATTATTCTTCCGTTCAAGGCGTACACAATATGTTCTCAAATGAAATAATTTAAACAATAGTTTTGAAAGCATATCAAATGTTTATTGGTGAATAGTCTTAAAAGCAAAGGGCTAATTTCTGTAAGATATTTTTAGCGAAAACATTTTAAGTTAACATTCATGACCAATTTAACAATAAAAATTAGTTTTAATAATGTTTTGTATCTAATACAAAGTCAAAGATATTTTGGAAAGCACATTCGGTTGATAAAAATCTTTATGATCTTAGTCTTGATAGATATGTAGGCAAGTGCGGTGTCATCTTACGGATAATTCTTTTCAAATAGGGCTCCTGCACTAGATTTAATTCATTCTACATTTGTTAGTAGTAAGGCAAAATTAATAGTCAGAATCAAATAATATACATAATAAGTATAATAAGTTTGGAAAATTTTACGAAAAACAATTTTGTAGTAAAAAGGTGAAAGAGTACTAATAATGAGGTGCAGATTTAATTATTCAAAAATTTATCTAAGTTATCAGATTACATTCACGTTACCGAGTTAGATACTAACCGTATAGGTCGCAAGTATCATCTAAATAATAATAAAGAAATTTTAATCGAAGATGGTAGTAAAAAAAGTTTCGACTATATTAAGAAGTGATTGGATTTTTGTAATGGGAATGACTCTCTACAAATAGAGACTGTTCCATTGATATAATTGAAAATGCTTTAGTAAACAATGCTAAATTGGTTTTTAATTTAGTTTCTTGTTCAAATTTAGCAAAGGCTCCTTAATATTGGTATTCAAGGTGTGTATCTGTTGGCTTCCAACTTTAGATATGCCAGGTAAAACTTTGGTAAAAGTTTTAAAATGAGTAGTGACAATAAGACCCCTTTGTTCCCCACATTTTAAGAATAAAAATATATCTTATAAACCCTATATCTCCGACAAATCTCTATTTCCTGAACTCTCTAAATGTTTTAGATTAACCTCATTAAAAAAACAATTTTTTGGCTTTCT